>JAYVWH010000553.1:0-2893 GCA_043786265.1 Kofleriaceae bacterium
TTCGTCACTCTCGCCCACGCTGGACCACAGGTCGTGAGCGCCGCGACCGCGAACCTCGACATCCACTTCCTCGTCCGACCCAAGCCGGCAGACATCACGGCGACCGCGACGATGCTGCGGCTCGGACGGCGGCTCGCGGTGACGAAGGTGGATTGCTTCTCGGATCAGGAGCTCGTCGCGCATGCGACGGTGACATACGCGCTACCGACGACCCGCACTTAGGTCTTTCCGAGCGAGACCGTCCACTGCTCCGCGAGGGTGTAGAGCGGCGTGCCGGTGAGCCGCTGCACGGTCCACTCGGACTGCGGCTTGGCACCGAGACCTTCGTAAAACTTGAGGGCGGGCTCGTTCCAGTCGAGCACACTCCACTCGAACCGACCGTAGTTGCGCTGCACCGCTATCCGCGCGAGCGCCGACATCATCGCCACTCCCACACCCTTGCCGCGCGCGGCCGGCCGAATAAATAGATCCTCCAGATACAGACCCGGCTTCGCCAAGAACGTCGAGTAGCTCTGGAAAAACAACGCGAAACCGACGGGCGTGGGCTCGCGATCGAAGCCGCTCGCGCCCGTGCCACCGAGCTCTGCGATCAGGACCTCCGCCGCCGGCTTCACACCAAACAAGGTCGCTCTCAGAGTCGACTCCTCGGCGATCACCTCGTGGGCCAGCTTCTCGTAGTCGGCGAGCTCGCGGATAAAAGTCAGGATCGTCGTCACATCATCGGGGCGCGCGAAGCGGATCTCGAGGTCGTCCGGGAACTGCATGGCAGGGTTTTACGCCAGCCGGTCGACGACGGCAGTGAAATCTGGCGGAAGAGGCGAGCTGAGCGAAATGCGCTCGCCCGTGATCGGGTGAATGAAGCCAAGGGTGGCAGCGTGGAGCAGCATGCGCGGCGAGTTGATCAGCTTGCCCGTGTAGTTGCGGATGTAGACCGGCTCGCCGACGAGCGGATGCCCAGATTCCGCGAGGTGGATCCGGATCTGGTGGGTCTTGCCGGTCTCGAGGCGAACCTCGCACAGGGTCGAACCGCGTAGGGATTGCCGCACGGCGACGTGGGTGATCGCGCGCTTGCCACGATTTGGATCGCTCGTGGAACCGCGGATGCCATCACCGCGATCGGCGACGAGCTGCGACTCGATCCGGCCCGGCGTGACCTTGCCGTGCGCGACGCAGATGTACATGCGCTCCATCTCGTGCGCGCGCAGCTGCGCTTGCATGCCGATCTCGGCACGCTTGGACTTCGCAAACGCCAACAAGCCCGAGGTTGCGCGATCGATGCGGTGAACCACGTGAAGCGCGATCGTCGTCGCCGCTTTGCCGTCGCGCCGCCACGAACCGCGGACAAGATCCATCGCCGTGCCCGTCTCGCGATCCTCGTACGGAACGCTGGACACGCCGGCGGGCTTGTCGATCACGACAACGTGCGCGTCATCGAACACGAGCACACCTTCGCGCTCGGGATCGAGCGGGCGGCGCGCGCCCAAGCGAAGCTCGACCTGCTGCCCGATCGCAAGCCGATGATCGATCTCGGTGACGATGTTGCCATCGACGAAGATCTTGCCCGTCGTGACGTGACGCTTCGCGACGGTCCATGGCACGTCCGCGCGCGCCTTGACGAAGGCGGCCACGGTCAGGCCGGGCTGGTCGACGGTCCACGTGCTCACGGGACATTTGCTTAGCATGTTCGCGGTGTTGCAGTCGACGGATTGGACGTCTGGGCCACGCCCCTCTGTGCTACGACCGCGGCATGGACCGCACCCTGTTCACCGAAGAGCACAACGCATTTCGCAAATCCTTCCGTCAGTTCGCCGAGCGGGAGATCGTGCCGAACCAGGAGAAGTGGCGCGAAGCAGGCCAGGTGAGTCGCGAGGTGTGGCGCAAGGCCGGCGCACAGGGCTTTCTGTGCACGGGGATGGACGAGAAGTACGGCGGGGCGGGCGGCGATTTCGCTTACGCGATGGTCGTGATGGAGGAGCTCGCGCGCGTGTACGAGAGCGGCTTCGCGATGGGCCTGCACTCCGACATCATCGTTCCGTACATCTACTCGTTCGGGAACGAGGAGCAGAAGCAGAAGTGGCTACCCGGCTGCGCGTCGGGTGAGATCGTGACCGCGCTCGCGATGACCGAGCCCGGTACCGGCTCTGACCTTGCCGCGCTCTCTACGACCGCCGTCAAGGATGGCAACGAGTGGGTGATCAACGGCAGCAAGACGTTCATCTCCAACGGCCAGCTGTGCGACCTCGTCGTCGTCGCGGCGAAGACGGATCCGAACCCCGAGAACGCGCACCGCGGCATCTCGCTCTTTGTGGTCGAAGCGAATCGCAAGGGCTTTCAGAAGGGCAAGCGCCTCCAAAAGATGGGCATGGCATCGCAGGACACGAGCGAGATGTTCTTCGAGGACTGCCGCATTCCCGCGGGCAACTTGCTCGGCGTCGAGGGCGGCGGCTTCATGATGATGATGCAGAAGCTCGCGCAGGAGCGTCTGTGCGTCGCGATCGGCGCCGTCGCTGCGGCGGAGCAGGTCGTGCAGGACACGATCGCTTACACGAAGGAGCGCAAGGCATTCGGCAAGCCAATCATCAAGTTCCAGAACACGCAGTTCAAGATCGTCGAGTGCGTCGCGAAGTGCGAGGTCGGCCGTGCGTATGTCGACAAGGTCGTCGAGGAGCACATCAAGCAGAAGCATCTCGTGAAGGAGAGCTCGATCGCGAAGTTCTGGACCACGGACATGGCCCAGGAAGTGATCGACACGTGCCTGCAGTTCTTCGGCGGCTACGGCTACATGCTCGAGTACCCGGTCACCCGCGCGTTCATGGACGCACGGGTGCAGCGCATCTACGCCGGCACGAACGAGATCATGAAGGTGATCGTCGCGAAGCAGCTCGGAATCTAG
>JAYVWH010000554.1:0-4191 GCA_043786265.1 Kofleriaceae bacterium
CTCGGCAGCGAGACCATGGACAGGATCGCGAGACGGGTACTGCCGCGCCCGCCCGACGACGAGGATCTCGACCGGTTCGTGTCGCGAATCTTCCGCACCCAGCGCGATTGCGCCTGGATCGAGGACGCTCCGACCGAGATGTTCGCGGAGCTCGCCGAGATGCTCGGCGACATCTGGACGCCGTTCCGCGAATCGATGGAGGACGCGAGCGCGCTGCTTTGCACGCGCGTATCCGCCCTCGGCCTCAGCGCCGACCTGCGCGAGCGCAGCGATCCGATGCTGGTGCGCGACTCTCCGTTCTTCCGCCTCCCGCTCACGCCGATCGACCAGCTCGGGATGGTGATCCTCGAGTGCCGCAACCAGCTGGCGGCGATCCGCAAGCGCCTCGAGACCACCGGCGTCAGCGTCGACGTCGTCTACTGCATCGACGCGATTCGCCGGATGCTACAGCGGATCGAGCGCATGCAGCCGTTCCTCGACCCGCAGGTCGGCTCCGCGGATCGCGTGAAGTTCTCGCGCGGGATGCTCAATGCGCTGACGCACGGCCGGCTCGCGGACGAGAGCCTCCGCCAACTCGCCGCCCAGAACCTCGGTCTGCTCGCCCGCAAGATCATCGAGCGCGTCGGGCACACCGGTGAGCACTACGTGACGACCGGGCGTCGCGATTACTTCCAGATGCTCGGCTCGGCTGCCGGAGGCGGAGCGCTGACCGCGTTTACCGTGGTCGGCAAGGTGTGGGCGAAGGCGGCGCACTTCGCGCCGTTCATGGAAGGCCTCGTCAACGCCGGCAACTACGCGGGCAGCTTCATCCTGATGCAGCTGCTCGGCTTCACACTCGCGACGAAGCAGCCCTCGATGACCGCTGCCGCACTCGCGCAAACGATCAAGGAGGCCAAGGGCGAGCACCGCATGGACGAGCTCGTCACGTTGATCAAGCGCATCAGCCGCTCGCAGTTCGCGGCGGCAGTCGGCAACGTGTTCACTGTCATTCCGATCGCGATCGGGATCGATCTTTTATCGATAGCGAGCTCGGGAGAGCACTTCTTCACCGCCGCCAACGCGACGCACACGATCGAGTCGTTTCATCCGATCCATAGTGGCACGATCTTCTTCGCCGCCCTGACCGGTGTCTTGCTGTGGATGTCGAGCCTCGGGGCGGGGTGGCTCGAGAACTGGGTGACCTATCGCCGGCTCCCCGAAGCAATCCGCCATCACCAGCTCAAAAAGGTGCTCGGCCAGGAGCGGATGAACCGCGTCGCGAAGTTCGTCACCGATCACTCCGCTGGCATCGGCGGCAACGTCACGCTCGGATTTCTTCTCGCAATGACGCCGGTCGCCGGCAAGTTCTTCGGAATTCCGCTCGACGTCCGGCACATCACGCTCTCGACGGGCTCTCTCGCGTTCTCGGTGATGTCGCTCGGCAGTAGTGCGTTGACGCTCGCGCCGATCCTCGGCATCGCGATCATCGGCATGTGTAACTTTGGCGTGAGCTTCGCGCTTGCCCTGACGATCGCCCTGCGCGCCCGTGAAGTCAGTGCGCGCGAGCGCGTCAACCTCGCGGTGTCCGTGCTCCGCGAGTTCATTCGCCGGCCGCATCACTTCTTCTTCCCGCCGAAGGATCCGCCCGGCCGGACAGCCACGCCGCTGCCGCCCTGATTCAATCCTGTCACTCGATGCGTAGCCTATACCGGCTCGATCGTCACGGGCACGCCGTTGAGGATCGAGGTCCCGATGATCGGCTCGATCGCCGCGGTGTCGGTCAACGCGTTTGCATTCGCGCCAGCGACACCATGCGCGACCCGCAGGGTCGTGATGCCAGCGTGGCCGAAGCCGTGAGGAAGCGAGACGACACCGGGCATGACCTCGTCGGTTACGAACACCGGGGCCGTGACCTCGCCAACCCTCGATCGCACGCGCACGCGCTGGCCGTCGACAATGCCGAGCGACTGGGCGTCGAGGGGATGAATCATCAGCGTCGCACGGTCGGGGCCCTTCGCGAGCGCCGGCAGGTTGTGCATCCAGGAGTTGTTCGAACGCAGGTGCCGCCGCCCGATCAGCACCGGGGTCGGGCTGCGAGCACCGTCGACCCACGCTGAGAGTCGCGGCAGATCGGCGAGAAACACCGCCGGTGCGACGTCGACCTGCGCCTTCGGGATCCGGATCCCGGGCTGCAGTGCGCCCAGGTCGAGCCCGTGTGGATGAGCCTGCAGCGCGGCGAGCGACAGCCGATAGCGCCCCACGCGCAACAGCGTGCTGATCAAACGATCGGGGACGCCACGCAACCACCCGCGTGGCAACGAACGTGCGAAGCGTGGTCCCGCAATTCGGATCGCGAGCTCCGTCGCGATGTCCCAATCGGCACGCGTGTCATCGCTCGTCGCCAGGATCGGCGGCGAGTAGCGCGCGGCGTTGCGCACGCCGAACCGGTGCAGCAGCAGCTCGAAGTTGCCGGTCTCGAACACGTGGCGCGGCGGCAAGATCACCTGCGCATGCCGGGTGGTCTCGTTGACGTAGAAGTCGATCGCGACCATGTGCTCGAGGCGCGGCAGCGCTGCGCCCAGCCGTTCTCCCGCCGGCGTGCTCAGCACTGGATTCCCCGCGAGGACGATCAGCGCGCGGATCTGCCCTGCGCCTGGCGTCTCGATCTCGTCGAGCAGTGCCGCGGACGGCAGCGTCCCGAGCCACTCGGGGAGCCCACGGACGCGGCTCCGCCAGCGCCCCCAGCGTGCTCCGATGAGGCGCTGCTCGAGCGGCGCGATGTCGGCGGCGGGCTGCGTGAACATCGAGCCACCGACGGCACCGAGCCGGCCCGTGACGACGTTGAGCGCTTCGACGAGCCAGTTGGCGAGCGGGCCGAACTCGTTCTGGCACACACCGACGCGCGAATAGGCACACGCAGTCGGCGCGGCCGCGAATCGGACGGCGAGCTCGCGAATTGTCTCGGCCGCGATCCCGATCGCCGGTGCAACGCGTTCGGGCGTAAACGCACGCGCGACCTCTCGCAGCTCGCGGACCCCGTGCACGCCACGCTGGTCCGCGATGATGCCCTCGACAAGGATCACGTGGAGCATCGCGAGCAGGAGCGCAGCGTCACCGCCGGGCCGAATGAAGTGATGCTCGCCGGCGAGCTTCGCTGTCTCCGTCCTGCGCGGGTCGATCACGACGATCGAGCCCCCGCGCGCGCGAATCGCTCGCAGGCGCACCTTCGCGTCGCCCACGACCATCATGCTGCCGTTCGACACGACGGGGTTGGCACCGAGCATCAGCAAGAAATCCGTGCGATCGAGATCCGGAACAGGAATCGCGAGCGCGCCACCGTACATCTGCATGCACGCAAACGTCCGCGGATTACTGTCCTGCGAGCTCGGGTCGAAGCGGTTGTGCGTGCCCAGGACCATCGTGAGCATCTGCGCGGCGAGCGCTGCACCGTGCGAGTGCACGACCGGATTACCCACATAGAGCGCGACCGAGTCCTTGCCATGGCGCCGACGCAACGCGCGCAATGGCGCGGCCGCGCGATCGAGCGCCTCTTCCCAGCTCGCACGGCGAAACCCTGCACCGTCGCGCACGAGCGGGTGCCGGATCCGGTCGGGGTCGTCGAGCAGCTCGCCCAGTCCGACCGCCTTGGGGCATATGTGACCGCGCGAGATCGGGTCGTCATCGTCGCCGCGGATCGCCGTCACGCGGCCGCCGTCGACCTCCACGCGCAACCCGCATAGCGAGTCGCACAGATTGCAGGCGAACAGCTTCTCGGCCACGGCGTTAGCGTACGACAGTTGCGATATGCCGGAACACGGCGCGCGCCTCGGGCGTGAACGTCGCGCCCATGAAGTCGTGAAACGCACCGGCGGTCTCGTGGTACTCGACGCGTCCACCCGCCGCCGTGATGTGATCGCGCAGCAGGCGCGCGTCGGGCGCGAGGACGTCGTCTGCGCCCTGATAGATGTAGATCGGCGGTAAGCCGCGGAGGTCGGCGTGGATCGGACTCAGCAGCGGCGCGCGCGCGTCGCCGCTGCCGGCCCACCACCGGCCACACTCGACAAGCTCGCCGATCCACAGCATCGGATCGCGCGGCTGGACCTGCGCCACTTCGGGATTCGACATTGTCAGATCCATCCACGGCGCGAACAGGACCACGTGGGCCGGCGCGCGCAGGCCGAGGTCGCGATAGCGCAACGCCTGCACGAGGGC
>JAYVWH010000555.1:0-2609 GCA_043786265.1 Kofleriaceae bacterium
CCGGCCCGGTGTTCGCGTTCGTGGATTTGATCTCCGCGAAGAACGCGCCCTATCTCGGTGTGCCGACGAGCGCGGCCTTCACCGCCGGTGAACCGATGCCCAGGTGGCACTCGATGTTCAACGTGAACATCGGCTTCTACTTCAAGACGTCGCCGTTAGCACTCGCGCACTAGTTGCACCGCCTCCCGACCCTAACGCAGCGGTCTACACGCGTCCGATGCCAGACGAATGTGCGACAGCGGACAAGGTGGCCGAGGCCTCGCCGAGTGCTTTCGTGCACGGACGCGCGGCCGCAACTTGGCGAAACAACGAATGCGGCGGACGATCCGCATTGTAGCGCCGTGGTACGAAAAACCCGGGGCATACTCGCTCGACGCGCGGTGCGCGAACCAGCATAGTCTGCGTCGATGAGCGAGAACCGCCGCGAGCTCGAGACCGGCATCCACGTCGAGCTCCAAAAGGGCGGGACGTACGGCGACTACCTGCACCTCGACGAGGTGCTCGCGGCGCAACGACCCGTCACCGACGTGCACGACGAGATGCTGTTCATCATCCAGCATCACACCAGTGAGCTCTGGATCAAGCTGTTGCTGCACGAGCTCGACCTCGCGGTGAAGCTCGTGCGTACCGATCGGCTAGCGGAGTCGTTCAAGATCTTCGCGCGCGTCGCACACATCCAGCGCATGCTGTTCGAGCAGTGGGCCGTTCTCGAGACGATGACGCCGAGCGAGTACGCCTTGTTTCGTGACACGCTCGGAAAAGCGAGCGGCTTCCAGAGCTACCAGTATCGCGCGCTCGAGTTCGTGCTCGGGAACAAGGACCCGAACACGCTCAAGCCACACAAGCACGACGCCCGCGTGCACGCCGAGCTTGCAACGCGACTCGCTGCTCCGTCGCTCTACGACGAGTTCCTCGGTTGGCTCAGCCGCCACGGCCATGCAATCCCGGCCGACCGCCTCACGCGCGACTTCACCCAGCCGTACGAGTCCAGCGCTGGCGTTCTCGAGGTGTTTCGCATCATCTACGCCAACCCCGAGCGCAACTACGACGCCTACGACATGTGCGAGAAGCTCGTCGACGTCGAGGAGCGGTTTCAGCTCTGGCGCTTCCGCCACATGACCACCGTCAAGCGCATCATCGGCTTCGCGCACGGGACCGGTGGTAGCTCGGGTGTCGGCTTCCTCAAGAAGGCGCTCGACCTGACCTTCTTTCCAGAGCTCTGGGAAGTCCGGACCCTGATCGCGTCGCCTGCCAAGCCCTGAGCATGGAGCGCGCGATCGTCGGGTTTCACCAGGACGATGCCGGCGACTGGGTCGCGGACCTGCGTTGCGGCCACGGCCAGCACGTTCGCCACCGTCCTCCGTTCTGGGTTCGCGAGTGGGTCATGACCGCCGACGGCCGCGCCGAGAAAATCGGCGTCGAGCTGCCGTGCGTCCTCTGCGACCGGTTCGAGGTGCCCGCGGGTTTCGCCCCTTACAAGCGCACCCCCGAGTTCGATCAGCTTTCGATCCCGGATGGACTGCGAAAGGATCACTCGACGAAGCCCGGTGTCTGGGGCGTGATCCACGTCCTCGCGGGCCGCTTGCGCTACATCGTCGAAGCGCCGCTGGCGTGCGAGCGTCTCCTCGCTCCGGACCTACCCGGCATCGTTGTCCCCGAGGTCCTGCACCGCGTGGTGCCCGACGGAGATGTCCGCTTCTTCGTCGAGTTTCATCGGGCGAAGACCCAGGCGGCGCCTTAGCTGCGCACGATATTATTGACGAGTGCGATCGCCGGCTCGGGCAAGGACACCTCGTCCGGCGCGCTTGCGCGCAGTGTGGCAATTCGTGACCGAAGTCCTACGCTAGAACGCCGAGTGAGGTCGTTGTCAAGCCGTCCTGACTCGCTCTCACGCGGCTGATGTTCTAGATGCAGCCGATCCGCTGGGCGGAGAATGCGGCGTCGTCGAAATAGACCGAAGTCACGCCAGTCGTCGCGGGACCGGTCGAGATACCGACGACGAAGTTGTCGAGAGAGCCCGCGTTTTCGGTAGGGCCATTGGCATCGATCGCGAGTGCGCCGTCGATCCAGACGGATACGTGACCCGCCGACGGTGAGAACAGAACCGATAGCTCCACGCATTGCCAGCGATCCGGCACGATCACGGGACCCGCGCTCGCGGCGGCTATCGCCTGGTCACTGCTCAGCAGGATCGAGTTGTCCGTCCTGACCTGGACGAGCAGGAACCCGTTCGTGATGCCGCCGACGCCGAGCGTATCGACGTCGAAGGCCGGGTTCGTCGACGGTACGTACATCATGGCTCGCGCGTAGGTCGGGTTCGGGCGCGGGGCGAGGTTCTCGAACAGTTGGCCAAACTGAGTCGCTCCTCCGATGCGGGCCTCCAGCACCTTGCCGTCGCACGAAGGGCTGCTCGCGATCGTGAGCTGCGAGGAAGGATCGACCGCACCGCCGTTGTAATTCGCAATCTGCATGTCGTTCCACGACGGAAACGTCGGCGGCGTCGCTGTCTCGAAGCCGTCGCAAAACGCCGCGAACGCTGGGCACGCGGTCGCGAGACATGCAGATCCGTCAGCCGGTGGACCATCTTCGACGGCATCCTCCATCGGAGC
>JAYVWH010000556.1:0-6344 GCA_043786265.1 Kofleriaceae bacterium
GGTCGACGAATACGAGCGTCCCTCCATCGCCGACCACGCGCGTCCAGTCGCGCAAGGTCAGCTCCCAGCCATCGTCGACGGCGATGTCGGCGCCGATCACGCCCGCGAGCGAGCGAGGCTCGAGAGACGACAGATCGGCGAGCGCATTCGTGAGCTTCTTCGCGGCGCGTGCGGACAAGCCGATCGGCAGCACGTCGCTTCCCTTGCGCGCAGCGGCGAGCGCGGTCGCGAGCTTGGCGTTGCCGATCACGGCGAGCTTGCCCTGCGCGCTGCTCGACGACAGCGCTTCGGTGATCGCGCCGACGGTGGCGCTTGCAAACAAGGTATCGAGCATCAGATCGGCGGCCGGTTCTCGGCGTCCTTGGACATCTCTTGCTTGCTCGGACGGAAGATCAGGTCCATCTGCGGGCCGTGCTCACCCTTGGAGTGATCGCCGCGGTCGTTGGGCTTCACTCCGGCCGGCATCTCCCACGGAATCTTCACCTGCGGGTACTGGCGCGACGCTTCGTACATGTAACGCGACCACAGCGGGACCACGGTCATGTACGCAGCGTCGTACTTGCCGAGCGCGCGCTGCTTGCGGTCATCGCCCATCCACACCAGCGTCGTGAACTTCGACGTGTACGCGATGAACAGCGTGTCGTGTGTATCACTCGACGTGCCGGTCTTTCCTGCAGCGGGGACTTCCGTGGCGCGCAGCACGTTCGCGAAGCCGTAGATGACCTCGCTCGCGAGCAGCTTCGACATCAGCCACGCACTGCGCTCGGGAATTGCTTGCGGTGCGCGCACACCCGTGAGGTCGGCGATCCGGTCGTAGCGATCGCTGGCGCCGAGTTGCGGGTCTTCAGCGACGGTGTTGTCCTCGACCGTGTTCCCGGTACGGTCGCGGATTCGGCGTACGAACACCCAGTCCTTCTCGTGGCCGTTCTTGCGTGGCCACCAGCGGCCGTTGCGCGCAAACACGGTGAACGCGCGCGTCATCTCGTCGAGCTTGCTGCACGACGCGCCGAGGGCGAGTGCGTCGTCGGCGAAGATCTTGGTCGAGAAGCCGAGCCGACGCGCCCACGACTCGACGTTCTTCGCGCCAAGGCGCTTGAACAGATCGACCGACGGGATGTTCTTCGAGAACACGAGTGCGTACTCGAGCGTGACGTCACCATCCTCCGTCTCGCCGAGGTTCGTCGGCGTCCACACCTCGCCGGTGTCGGGATCGACGATCTTGACCGGCACGTCGTTGAGGATCGTGTCGAAGCCAAAGCCCTGATCGAGGCCGAGCGAGTAGTAGATCGGCTTGTAGGTCGAACCGGGCTGGCGGCACGCCTGGACCGCGCGGTTGAACACGCTGCGGTCGTAGTCGAAGCCACCGACCATCGCGACGACGTATCCGTTGTGGTGGTCGGCGGTGAAGATCGTGGTCTGCGGATGCGGCACCTGCTCGAGGCGCACGTACTCGTCGTTCTTGTCGTCCCAATCCTCGGCCTTGCCGGGATACGTCCACGACGGGTTTTTGGTGTCGGGCATGCTGTACTCCCGGAACCGACCGAACGTACGCACTTCACGCGAGACCCAGACCACGTAACCGGACTTGAGCGCTTCACGCGGGCTGCCGATCGTCTTGTCGTTCTCCGCGTTGCCAGGCTCCCACTTCGCCGCCCAGTCCATGTTCTTGAGCGGCAGCGTGTACTTCTTGTCGCCGATGATGACAGTCGCGTCCTCCCCGCTGACCTTGTCGACGAGCGCGAGGTAACGACGCCCCTTCTCGAGCGGCCCGCTGCCATAGAGTTGGCGCTGGCGTGCGACGAACGTCTCTCGCGCGGCACCGTCGACACGCCACTCGGGTCCACGCCAACCCTGCCGCTTGTCCTGGTGGCGCGCGCCGTAATCGGCGTTGTTGTACGCGGCCGCTTCCCAGGTCGGCTCGGCGGCAGTCTCGACGCGCAGGCCCTGGCTCGAGAGCGCGTAGTGCTCGCTCATGTAGCGCCGCACGTGCTCGGCGAAGTACGGCATGCGATCGGGGAACACGTCGCGATAGACCTCGAGCTTGATGCCGTCGGTCTTCGCCTGCGCGACGGCGGCCGGCTTCGCGAAGCCCCACTGCGCCATCTTGTCGAGGACGACGTTGCGGCGCGCCTTCGCGGCCTCGATGCTGTGCATCGGCGAGTACGCGGTCGGCGCCTTCGCGAGACCGGCGATCATCGCGCACTCCGCGAGCGTGAGCTCGGACAGCTTCTTGCCGAAGTAGCGCTGCGCGGCGGCGGCGACGCCCCACGCGCCCGCTCCGAGATAGATCTGGTTGAGGTAGACCGCGAGGATCGCGCGCTTGGAGTACGTCGCCTCGAGGCGGCGCGCCATGATCGCTTCCTTCGCCTTGCGCGATAGCGACTTCTCCGAGCCGAGGAACTGCTTGGCGACCTGCTGCGTGATCGTCGAGCCACCCTGCGCGAAGTCACCGGCGGTGACGTTCTTCCACAGCGCGCGCGCGATGCCTTTGAAATAGATGCCGCGGTGATTGAAGTAGTCGTGATCCTCGACCGCGAGGAACGCACTCACGAGCGGCTCCGGAATCTCCTCGTACGACACGAACTCGCGCCACTCCTGCGCGAACTCGCCGAGCAGCGTCCCGTCCGCGGCGTAGATGCGTGACACCGCGGGAACCTGGCCGACGTAGGCCGCGAGGTCGGGCGTCTTGGGCGTGCGCAGTGAGAAGTAGCCGTAGAGGATGCAGCCCAGCAGCACGATCGCAGTGACGGTCACCAGGATGGCGAAGCCGTATAGCTTGCCGACCCAGTACACGACGCTCCCATCGGCGGGATTCGCGATCGCGACCCGCGCGCGGGAAAACTTCGGGTCGGTCGCTACGGCCACAGCCGGTGGATTCTAGCGATCGGCGGACCGAAAGCACCTCTTGCTGCTACCCTACGTGCGATGCCCCCGGTGTGGCCGTTCCTCGTCGGAATTACAGTACTTGGCTGCAAGGACAAGGAGGCACCGCGCCCCACCGAGCAGCATTCGCCAGCCCGCACGGGCTCGGGAGTGCCCCGGCAACCCGGTGGCCCCGCCACCACGGCCCCGGAGATCCCTCGGCTCGATCCCGCGGTCGCGGGGGCAGCCTTCGACGGCGAGCAGGAAGACAAGGACTGGGCGATCCACACCGAGGCTGCGATCAAGGCAGCGGCCCCCGAGCTGACCGACGTCGACTGCAAGGCGCGCCAATGCCGGGCGACGATGACCGCGATGACGCAGGAGGAGCTGATGCAGAGGGCCGAGCGGCTCAGCGACGAGCAGAGCCTGCGCGGGACCCAAGCACACAGTGTGCTGCTCACCGCGCCGACGAACGTCAACGGCAAGCTCTCGATGCAGATCTACGTTCGCTACGACCGCTAGCCGAAACGAAAACAGCGCCCCTATGGGCGCCGTCCACAGGAGAGGGGAGGGAGTTACGCGGCCGCGAGCGCGAGGTCCGCGATCGGGCTGTCACCGGTGATCTGCGCGAGGCAGCGAACGAGGTGCGCGCGAATCTTGTGCTTCTTCGAGTAGACCGTCTTCAGCGAGATCTGCATCTCGGCAGCGATCTCGTCGGCCTCCATACCCTTCTGGTAATAGAGCTCGACGAACGTCCGGTCCTTCTCGGTGAACTCGGAGAGCAGGCTGTTGAGGTGCGTCCAGCGCTCCTTCTCGATCAGCTGATCGAGCGGCGTGCGGTCGCACTCTTCGTGCGGGTCGATCGCGCCGTCGACCTTGTCCAGCAGCGGGCGGCGGCCAGCGCTACGCAGGAAGTCGTAGGCGGCGTTGACCGAGATCATGCCGATCCACGAGCCCAGCTTGGTGCCACGGGCCGGGTTGTAGATGCGGAGCTTGTGCATCTCGTCGCGGACGAGCTGCATCATGACGTCGGCGTAGATCTCGTCCAGGTCGGCGTTGCCGAGCGACGGGGCGTACTTCAGCGTCACCTTGGTGATGCAGCGGTAGATGAGGGGGCGGAAACGGCGGACGAGCTCCGCCCACCCACGCGCTTCGGATCGTAGAACGTGCCGGAGCAGCTCGCGGTCGGTCCACTCAGCGGGGTTCTTGTTGGTAGCGCGTGCGAGAAGTGCCATGCGGTCCTCCTGTGGAGCAGAGCGTTACAGCAACCTCGGTGCCACATCCAAGCCGCCGATATTGTTCGTGGCGTTACGATACCTACAGGCAGCAGGCACCATTCGTAGGTGAAAACGACCAAGTGGTGCGATTCACCGGGAAGCTAGGGGAGGGAAGGCCCGTAAATAACACTCCCGTTTTTGAGCCCGCCCGAAACGGCAGAACGCGAGGCCTTGCGAGCTCGCGTCCTGCTGCGTCACTCGATCCATCTACGCGCCGCCTCGTGCGGGCCGGAAGAGCCGGCCCTTGCGATCAGATCAGGGCTTCTCGAGTGCAGGACCCGTCGCCGGCTTGGCGGGCGTCGGGGTGGCCGGCGCCTGACCCAGGGCCGGTGCGGGCTGCGTGGTCTCGACCGAACGCGTCGCCATGAACTCGACGCGGCGGTTTGCGGCGCGACCCCGCGCGGTCTTGTTGTCCGCGATCGGCTGCTCCTCACCAAAGCCCTGCGCGGTGAGGCGCGAACCTTCGACGCCGCGCTTGACCATGTACTTGAGCACCGAGTCGGCGCGCCCCTGCGACAATTTCAAATTCCGCGCGTTGCTACCGACGCTGTCCGTGTGGCCTTCGATCTTGATGACCAGCTCGGTGTGGGCCTTCAGGACGTTCGCGACCTGATCGAGCATCTTGTACGAGCGCTTCTGGATGATCGCGCGACCCGTCGCAAAGTAGGTGGTGTCGTACAGCTCGAGCTTGGACTCGGTGATCTTCACCAGCTGCGGCAGTGCGCAGCCGTTGTTCTCCGGCTTGCCCTTCCACGTCGGGCAGTTGTCGAACCGGTCGATCACGCCGTCGCCGTCCTTGTCCGGCCACGGGCAGCCCTGGTTCTCGACCGGGCCTGCGATGTCACGGCACTGATCGGCCTCGTCGAGGACGGTGTCCTGATCGTTGTCCGTGTCGGGGCAACCGTCGTCGTCCTGGAAGCTGTCCATGTCTTCCGGATCGTTCGGGCACTTGTCCTGAGCGTCGAGAATCTTGTCGTTGTCGTTATCGTTCTCGGGGCAACCGTCGGTGTCCTCGAACTGATCCATGTCCTCGGGCTCGAGGCGGCACTTGTCAGACGTATCGGGGATGCCGTCCTTGTCGTCGTCGAGATCTGGGCAGCCGTCGGCGTCCTCGAACGTGTCGAAGTCTTCGGGCTCGAGCGGGCAGTTGTCGACGTTGTCCTTGTAACCGTCACGATCGGTATCGCCGATCGGCGGCGGCGGCGGAATCTCGGGCTTGCTGCGATCGACGCGAACACCGGCGAGTGCGCGCCAGTCGGGCGTGCCCCAGCCCTCGGCCACGCCAAAGCCTGCGGCCGCGAACGCGACGAGCGGCCCGGGAACATCGACGCTGAGGCCGGTCTTGATCTCGGCGTAGTTACGGTTGAACGCACCGAGCATGTCGTTCGCCGCGGTCGCGAGCCCGAAGGCCGCATCGATCTCGACCGGCGCACCGCCCGTCTTGCTGAGATCGTAGCCCGCACCGACCGAGCCGAACACCTCGTCATCGACCTGGAGGTCGAGCTCCATGTTCTTCTCGCGGAATCGGTAGCCAGCGTTCGCACCGAAGCGCAGGCCGGTATCGAACGTACGCGATAGCGCGAGCGCGGGCGCGAACGTCACGTTGGTGTCGCCGGCGTAGCCGTCACCGCTGCTGGTCGGGAGCGTCAGGGTCGCGAGCAGCGCGAGGTCCATGCCGTACGCACCCTGCTTCAACAGCGACAGCTTCGGAACCAAGCGAACATCGCCGAGCGCGAAGCTGCCCGACGCGGTCGACGGCGCCATCAGGCTCGAATCGATGCTGTTGCTCTGCAGGAACACGAGCGGCACGATGAGGCCGACCTGGCCGCGGTCCCACAGACCGATCGCAGCGAGCAGCTCGCCGCTGACCTGATCCGAGACGATCGAGCCGACTTCCTTGCGACCACCGTCGGTACGGTTGAGCACGAGCGGGTCGTTCTCGTAGCCGAGCCACAAACCCATATCGAGCTCGAGGTGCTTGCGCACCGATCCGGACTCGACGTCGATGATGCCTTCTTTGTCCGTCGCGAGCTGAAACCGCTCGGTCGCGAAGTCACCGTTGACCTTGCCTTGCGCGTGGACCGTCGCGGGAATCGCGATGACCGCCAGACCGACGGCCGCGCTCGCGACCTGTACGACCCGGCGGCGACGGCGACCGATCGCCATGCCGAGCACGCCGAGCATCAACACGAGGGAACCTGCCGG
>JAYVWH010000557.1:0-9172 GCA_043786265.1 Kofleriaceae bacterium
CACCTCGCCGCGCAGGACAAGGTCGCCGATTTGATCGACCGCACGATCCTCGAGGATCACGAGGACGATCAGTTCAAGACGACGACCTGGAGCGTGCGCAGTACGCGGTCGCTGCCGTTCTTCGTCAAGCCGTTCGTCGAGGGCGGCAAGCTGACGTTCAAGGAGTACCAGCGCTGGCGCAAGGCGGACAACGAGGTCGACATGACGGTCACGCCGCAGATCGCCGGTGGCCGCGTGCAGATCGCTGGCGTCTACAAGCTCGAGAAGATCGGCGAGGGAAAGATTCACCGTCGCTACAAGGGCGCGATCACCGCGAACGCAAGCATCGTGTCGGGCAAGATCGAGCGCGGTATCCTCGAGGAATTCACCAAGGGCGTCCCGTCGATGGCGCAGTGCACGCAGACGTGGCTGAACCGATGAAGCGCAACGCGCAGCACGGCGGAGTCCCGTGGTTCTTGATGTTCGCGATCGTGTCGTCGATCGGAATCGGCGTGGTTGCCTGGCAAGTACTGCACAAGCGCGCGATCGCCGAGGCGGCCGAACGTGCACGCGCACCGAAGCCGGTCCCCAAGCCGGTCGAGCCGCCGCGCGAACGGACGCCGGAAGTAGCCGAGCCGCCAGTCGCCGAGGAGCCAGCGGCCCCACCGCCCGTCGCCGAACAACAGTCGGGCGCATGCGACGAGGTGGCCTGCGTGATCGCGAAGTACGAGCCGCCGTGTTGCGCGAGATTCAAGCGGCCCGCCAGCAACAGTGCTGGCGACCTGCAAGAGGGTCTCGAGCGCGCGATGATCTCGAAGGGCATCGCCGATGTGAAACAGCGGATCATGGCGTGCGGAGACGGCTCGACGGCCACCGGCAAGGTCACGAGCGTCGACCTCGACGTGTCGCCGGATCCGGATCTCGGTGCATGCGTCGTCGCGGCGGTAAAGAAGGCGACGTTCCCGAAGACGGTGAACGGCGGCTCGTTCAGCTACCCGTTCATCTTCTGAACGCTACGACAGCAGACGCGCTGCGTTGTCGGCTTGCCTGCTCCATCAACAGGGGCATCGACCGCCGGACTATCCGTTCGCAATGACGATGGGGCCAAGTGCGTCGGCATAGACTTCGTCGACGGCCAGCTCTACGGAGATCGACTCGAGCTTGAGGGTGTCGCCGGCGCCGTATTCGTCGAGATGCCAACGGCGCATGTCGCGACGGTACACGTCGATACGCCGCTCTCTTTGCGAGACGAGGACGTACTCGCGCAGCGAGCGAAGCCGTCGATACGCCGCGAACTTATCCCCGCGATCGGAGTCCGCGGTCGAGCTCGACAGGACTTCAACGATCACGGTCGGATTAACGACCGAGTGCTCGTCGTCGGGATCCTGCTCCACACCATCACACACGACGAACAGATCTGGATACGTCGCGCGATCGGCAGCGCGGATCCTGACACGTACCTCAGCCGGCAAGACGATGCAGGGACGGCCCTTCAGAGCATCCCGTACCAAGCCGGTTAGCTGGCCGATCAATCTCCCATGCACGATCGTCCCGCCCGACATCGCGACGATCTCGCCATCGATGTACTCGTGCTTGAGCTCGGCGGTCTCCGTAAACGCGACGTACTCGGCGTACGTTGCTCGTTTACGCGCGATGTCGACCATCAAGCAAAACGTACCACGGAGCGCGAGTGCCGCACGTCAGGACAGCAAGCGCGCAGCAGCTTCGTCTGCGAGGCGCGCCTGCTCCATCAGCAAGTCCATGATCGGCAGCGCGAGATCGACATCGCGACGCTTGCCCGCGCACGGCGCAGGAGCGCCTCGACCGCGGCAGCGAACGCGGCGTCGTACGGCTCGCGAAACATCAGGCCGATGCCCGGCGTGCGGCTGAGGTCATGGGCCTCGCCGGCGTCGATGCGATGCGTGACCCGCGCGGGGTTGAGCACGCGCTCAAGTTCAGGGCGTATCGATCGGACAGGCGCGGCACAGCGGACTAGGTACCCATCGATCGCAGATAGTGGCTACCTGCGCTTGCCACCCCGGTCGTACCCGAACCCACACCTGCCGGCGTCGGCGCAGCTGCAAAGTTGCCCCCGCAGCGTGGGTCGGCGAAGCAATGATCATGGAGCCTGCCATCCACGATCTGGTTCGCCAGCTGGACCCCACCCGCCCGCGTGCTCGCCTTGCCGAGATCGAGGCGGAGATGGAGCTGGAGGTCGTCGACGACCTGCTGCTCGATCCGTGGTTCTTCAAGTCCGAGGAAGAGATTGCCGCGATCGAGGATGACCCGACCGCGAAGATCATCGAGATCAAGATCGGGACGGTCGAGGGCGACTACGGGACCGGGTTCGACGACAAACGCTGGGCCTTCTGATAACCGGCCGCGTTGACGAACGCGATGGTCGTGACGTAGTCGACCGCGCGGACCGGCTCGTCGGCAATCGCTTGGACGAGGAACGCGGTCGGCGAGTAGTTCAGCGGCATCTGCGACGACAGCATCATCGCTGCACCGGCGACGGTCTCGGCGGGGGCGCCCGAGAGCTTCGCCAGGTAGAACTGCTTCAGCGGGGCCATGAGCGGCGCGACCATCTCGGACACCGCGCGGTGGCCTGACGACAGCTTCGCGGCGTCGCCCGTCGCGAAGATCTTGTCGACGTTGGAGAGGCGGATCGGCTCGGGCATCTTCTGGAGGTTGATCAGCGGGCCGTCGGCGAGACCGACCGACGTGTTGTCACCAGCGACGAGCGGCATCGGCTCGAAGATCGTGTCGACGCACGCGGCACCCTCGGCCGGCGCGTTCATGATCTCTTCGGCGCTGCAGTTCGACAGCGCGAGCATGTGCCACGCGAATTCGGAGCAGAACATCGGCTGCTTCGTGGTGGTGTCCTGCTCGAGGATGATCTTGCCGAGCGTCGTCACCGTCTGGCGCGGCGTCTTGCCGGCGCTCGCGTAGGCCGGGGTGAGGTAGTCGGACTGGAACTTGATCTGCTGGCGCGCACCGTTGATGCGCGGGAGGGCAGTCTTCAGCGTCTTGATCCACGTGCGCAGCTTGGCGCGTCGAGCGTCGTCCATGCCGCGCGGGCGAACGATGTGGAGCGCGTCGACACCGGCGTCTTCGGCGCCATCACCGGCGTAGTGCGCGCTGTCGAACTGGCCCATGTAGATCGAGTCGAGCGGGCTGTCGATGTTGAACGCCGCGCCGTTCTCCGTGTAGACGAGGCCAGCGTGGGTGATGCCCATCTGGATGTGCGGGTACGCCATCGTGCCGGCGAGCTCCGGGCGGAACGTGAGCACGAGGTCGCCGTCTTGAAGCACGCCGGCCTTCGCGAGCTTGCCGGCCATGTCGCGGCGCGCCTGTCGCTTGGACTCGAGCGTGGTGCCCTGCTGGATCGCGATCACCCGCAGGCCGACGTCGCTTGCTTGCAGCGAGCCGTTCCAGATCGTCGGATACGGATAGGCGGCGCGGTTGAGCGGCAGCGCGGCTGCCGACTTGGGCACCGAGAAGTAGAACGGGACATCGAGCAGGCGGCTCGGGTCGCTGCTGGTCGCGGCGTCACCCTTGCCGACGTCATCGCGGACTGTCCCATCGCCGACGTCCGCCTCGTCCGTCGCGCAGGCGACGAGCGGCTGGAGAGCGAGCAGGAGCAGGGCCCGGCGGAGGTCGATGGTCACCATGCACACTGCAAACAGCAATGTGCAGGCCACAGCTAAGTAGCTGGGATCGTTCGGTACCGATCTGGCAGGCCGAGTAGCCTGGCTTAGAAGATGACGGTGTTGATGGGCGCCACGTTCATGCCGCCCGGGTAGCCGTACGACACGTTCTCCGTGAACGTCGAGGTCTGCGGCGTGCCCCAGCCCCAGACCCACAGCCCGAACGGCGCATCACTCTTGATCTCGTGGCGGCCCGTGGAGCATGCACCCACCGGCGCGAAGTTGCCGGTCATCAGATCCTTGCGCGCGAACTCGTAGTCGCCGTTGCCGATTGGCTGCCAGCCGCCGAGGGGGCCCGCACAGTCGAGGCTGACGTCCTTGAAGTTGCCGTCGCTCGCCTTCGCGCGAATCACGACGAGGTTGCTCTCGGGATACGTCGGGTCGGCGAAGAACACGTACTGGCGCAGGTACTGCTCCGGCGGGACGCTCGTGACGAAGTCCGGATCGCCGTAGCCACTGGAGACGTGCTCCGAGCTCGTCATGTACGTGAACATCATGAACGGGTGATCGTTGTCCTGCGACTGCACGGTGAACGGGGTGCCGGTCTCGAAGATCGCGCTCTGGCCTTTCGCGAGCGTCGCGGGACCGCCAACGTTCGTCGAGTACGTCAAGTTCGTGCCATCGGCCGCGCCGATCACGCGCCAGAATGTCTTGGTCTCACTCGCGACGCGCGGGCGATACATCACGCCGACGTAGCGGCTGCCGAGCGCCTTGACCGGGGGCACCATCTGCTCGCCGTGATCGCAGAACGAGGTGCCGATGGGCATGTTCATGCAGGTCTGGCCGGCCATGAAACCGATCGGCTTGGTCGAGCTGATCGCGCTGCCGGTGAGCTCGGTGGCCTGCGTGATCTGCGCGTGCTGTCCCTTGTTGAGCATGATGTTGATCGGCTGACCGGCGCTGCCGCTCGGGATGCCCGAGCCGCCACTGACCGACGCCGTCGGCGTCAATGTCACGACGGTGTTGTCCTCGCTCGCCACGATGTTGAGCGACGGCGAGCCCGCGGCCTGGGCCGAGACATTGACCGCAACATAGTTCGTGTCCCACACGCTCGTCGGCAGCAGCAGCGATGCAGCCGTCACCGCGACCGAGCCGCCGCCGTATGGATTGATCTGATACGCGACCGTCGGCACGTCGGTCTTGATGCGGAATGCCTTGCCGATGCCGGTGCCCGAGAACTGTGCGTTCGCGGACGCGGGCGTGACCGGGCAATCCGGTGCACTGCCCTGCGTACCGCCAAGGAACAGGATCGCAACCTCGCCGGGCGGCACGCCGAGCGATGCGTCGTATGCGCCCTGCGTGAGCGATGGGCCCGAGCCGCTCGGGATGCGCGTGAACGACTGCGTGTTGAGAACCTGGCCGTTGAATTCGACCTCGATGTGCGCGGGCGAGCTCCACGTGTTCGCGACGAACACGGCGAAACAATAGCCCTGCGTCATCGTGTCCATCTCGGTCGCGTAGTAGTCGCAGCCGACCGAGCGATGGTTCGCTTCGGCCGCCGCGCATGCGTCCTGACACGTGTACGTCGTCGGATCGCAGGCGTTGCCGCCGCCACACGCCTCGACCACGTTGCCGTTGCAGTCGACGATCGAGTGCAAGTCGGCCGAGCATTCGCGCCCGCACCCGACATCGGTCCCGGGCGAATCATCGCCGCCAAGGCCGTCGCGTCGTCCCGGTCCGCATGCGATCAGAAAGGAGACAAGTAGAAGCGTGAACTTCATCGGTTACCCCCCGGCAACGGCGTGAACCGTAGTCGCGGTGCACCGAGCGGATCAACCCGAATCGGCGGCGAACGCCGGAATAGTTCGCGCCATTCAGCGGTCGCGGTCGTGGTTCTTACGGACGTGTGACAGCGGGCTGACGAGACCG
Organism: Kofleriaceae bacterium; assembly: GCA_043786265.1. Taxonomy (GTDB): domain Bacteria; phylum Myxococcota_A; class Polyangia; order Haliangiales; family Haliangiaceae; genus JABFXX01. Next base: position 5,559 of record JAYVWH010000557.1, read on the forward strand.
AGTCGCTGCCGGCGAGCGGCTGCGCACGCCACCGTCAGCGAGACCTCCTCGACGAAGAACGGGCGCAGCACGAAGTCGAAGGCGCCGCGTTCCACGGCGGCGATGGCCTCGTCGAGCGTCTTCGCACAGGTCACCAGCACGACTTCCGTTGCCGGGGCCCGCGTCTTGAGGATGGTGAACAGGTCGAGGCGGATATCGGCGACCACGACGTCGAACGCGTTCGCGTAGGCAATCGCTCCCCCGCGGTCGGCTGCAATCTCGACGTGAAACCCGTCGTGAACGAGTGCCTCGCGCAGGAGCCTCTGCGTCACGGGCTCCGGGTCGGCAATCAGGACCGAACCAACCATGCAGAGTGGATCGGCCATTTTTGCGGCCCATGCAGGCCCCTCGTATCTGCGCGTCCTTTATAAAGGGCGCCATGCCCAGCTATGAAAAGCGCACTTGGTGGTCGCGGCACGGGCTGACGGAGCGCCTGGCCGACGAGTCGTTTCTCGAAGCTGCCGTCACTTGCGCGTTTCTGGTCGCCGCCGCCGATGGCAGCCAAAGCGACACCGAATACGACGCCCTGCTCGACCGCCTCGAGATCCTCGGGGGCATCGATCGCGACAAGATCGACGAGATGCTGACCGCCGTCTCGAACGACGTCGAAGCCACTGGCTTTGAACCTCGAATCGGCCACCTGGCCGATTTGATCAAGACCCGCGAGGCCGCCGAGGCGGCTTTGATGCTCGGCGTGGCAATCGCCATGGCGGATGACGACTTCTCGGCCGAAGAGCGCGAGATCACGATGCAGATCTCGATGAGCATCGGCCTGGGCAAGGTCGACCTCGATACCCTCGTGGCCGAGATCCGCGGCTAGTTTCGCGACGCTCGTGTCAGGCGACTGTCGCCTTGCTCTATCGGCGTCCATGCGAACCAGCCTGGCCTTTCTTGCTGCTCTCACCGCTGCCACCGGATGTGCAACCGTTCACCGCGACGCGCTAGATTGCGCAGGCGTTCAGATCGCCAGCACGGTTCGCTCGAGCGCATCGACGCGCTCGAAGTCGCGGTCGAAGGTCACGAGGTGCGCTCCGGCATCCATCGTGGTCGCTGCGATCCAGATGTCATTCACCGGGATCGGAGTGCCTGCCGCGCGCAGCGTCGCGAACACCTCCCCGTAGCGCCGAGCAACCTCGGCGGTCACCGGTAGCACTGCCACGAAGTCTTCCTGTAGCAACTCTTCGAGCTTCGCGCGGTTGTCGGCCGCCCGACGGCCCATGCGAAATGCCGCCTCGAGCTCGCCCAACACGATCGTGGGCAGAAAGACGACCTCGGCGGACGCGATGCGTTCGACGACTTCATGATGATTCGCGCGAAAATGTGAGTACGCGGAGGTATCGAGAACCAGCCGCATCCTTAGCCCCACAGCTCGCGATCGATCGTGCGCTGAGCCCTTAGACCTTCGTCGAGCTCGCGCTGGTCCTCGTGAGTCCACGTCGTATATCGCGAGAGACGTTCGCGGCGAGCATTGATCCCGGTCGCATGCTCCAGGACTTGGAGGACCGTGGTGTTCAAGCTCTGGTTCCGAAGCTCGGCAAGCTTGGCGAGCCGACGTGACAGTTCCTTCGGGACATTTCGCAGCGTGATCTGCTTCGCCATGACATCATGACAGTAGCAGAATGACATCATGATGTCAGGCCGATTCTTCGAGGCCAAACTGCACGATTCCGCCGAGAGGGATCAGTGCGAAGCGACCGAGGTGCGCTGAGCGGATGACGCCAACGACGGGATATCCGCCGGTCGTTGGATGCTCGGGGCCGAGCACGATCGGCTGGCCATCAGCGGGCACCTCGATCGCACCGATCACCATCGGCCGCGATCGTTCGCGATAGCGCGCCACACGCGGGAGCACTGCTCCTGTAAGGCGCGTCCCGACTCGGTCGCTCGTCGGCATCACGCGATACGGCGCACGGACGAGCACGTCGATGACAGCGCGATCGAACGCATCGAAGTCGGGGCCCGGGATGATCTCGATCGGTCCGGGTGCGACCTCGAGTAGCGGGCCCGACGATGTCTGGTGACCGCCGGTCGCCGCACGCAGAACATCATCGGTGCGCAGCGGCCGGCCGAGGTCGGCGCATAGCAGCGTGCCGCGACCACCGAGTACGATCGGCGCATCGATACCGCCGCGCATCGCGAGATAGGCGCAGCGCTGTGCGCCGCTCGTGACGCTCAGCTCTTCGCCGGCGTGGAGCACACGCGAGTCACCGTCGATCGAGATCACAATGTTGGACTCGGCGCGGACATCGAGACGGCCGAGGACTTCGATCCCGGCAGCGTCGTCGGGGTTGCCGACGGCGCGATTGGCAGCGACGAGCAGCTCGGGGACGAGTGCACCACCGGGCGGCACGGCGACGTGCATGAGGCCGCGCCTGCCGAGATCCTGCACGGTGCACAGGCCCATCGCCTTGCGTACGACGAGCGTCACTGCACGAACCTCACGCGGTCGCCGAGAGCGAGCAGAGGACCGCTGTCGTCGAACATGCGGACGTCGACAACGCGACCGATCAGGTGCCAGCCACCCGGGCTCGTGAACGGATACACGGCGCTCTGCGCACCCGCGATCGCCAGCGTGCCCGCGGAAACGCGTGGTCGCGGCGTCGCACGGCGTGGCAGCTCGAGGCGCGGGTCGAGGCCATCGAGATAAGCAAAGCCCGGTGCAAATCCGAGAAGGGCGACGGTGTACTCGCACGCGGCGTGCGCGGCGATGACGTCAGCAGTCGACAGCTGAGTCGCACGTGCGACGTCGTCGAGATCGGGACCATCGTAGACGACGCGGATCTCGTGCTCGCGACCCGGTGCGGCGTTGTCGATGAGGCTGGCAAGGCCGCGAATCTGCGCATCGATCGATCCGAGGGCTGGCTCACCGGCGAAGTAGACCGCGACGTCCTCGCGAGCGACCACCACATCGACCACACCGGGCCAGCGCTGCAGGTCGCGCACGAGCACACGCGCGCCCGGGCCAGCGGGTCGCGCGAACCGGATCGCGCGATCACCGAGCCGCTCGAACAGCGCGGCCATCGTTCAGGTAGCGGCACCGATTGCTGCGCGGACCGCCGAAACGATCGCGAATGAACCGCGAGTGTCGGCGTGGCAACAGATCGTGTCGCACGAGAATTCAGCCATCAGCTCGCGCGTGCGAGCGACAGCGGCCGATGGATCGGTGATCACGGCGCCGGGGTCGCTGCGCGGGAGGAGTGTTCCGTCGGGACGCGCGCGGCGATCGGCGAAGCCCTCGCGCAGGTATTCACCCTGTGCATCGGCACTGATCTCGAAGGCACCGCGGGACGGTCCGATGAAGCCAAGGCGACGACGCGGCAACGTGGCCACATCGAGCGCCTGGCGAGCCGCGAGGACGAACGTGAGCGCGAGGTCGGCGTTGAAGTCGGCGTCGTGATAGAGCGCGCCGTGTGGCTTGACGTACTCGACGTGCACGCCGTGGTACGCGGCGATCGTGCGCAGCGCGGTACATTGCGCGACGATGTGATCGAACAGCGCGCGGCGTTCCTCGCGGTTGTTCGGTGCCCGCGAGATGCGCCCGAAGCTGGCGCGGTCCGGGTAGGACGGATGGGCAC
>JAYVWH010000558.1:0-2448 GCA_043786265.1 Kofleriaceae bacterium
TCGAGCTTGGTGCCGTCGCGGTCGGTCTCGGCGCGCATGCCGTAGTAGACCTGCGGCCCGCGCGGGTCGGCGGCGATCGTCAGCTTGAGATCGAACGGCTCGGGGCCATCGACCTCCTCGATGCGGAACTTGCTGACGACCTTGTCGTGTGTCTCGAGCAGGTTGAACCGGATCTCGTCGGCGGCGGTCTCGAACTGGAACAGCTCGAACGTGCCCTTGAAGATCGTGCGGTCCTGAAACACGCCGCCGCCCATCGACGGGACGAACCGATAGACGTGGAAGTGATCGCGCTCGGTCTGGGGCATGTGCTCGATCCAGTTGCGATCGAGGAGGAGCTTGCGGGCTTCGGCATCGTCGACATCACGGTGCTTTACAGTGGTCGAGCAGGCAGCGAGGGTGGCAACGAGAAGAACGGCGGTGCGCATGCGTGAAAGCTAGCAGATACTCGGCTCGGGGAATGACCGAGTACCTGGAGCGAATCGGCACGGGCTTCCATCACGACGTGTGGATGGTGCGGCTTGGTCTAGACAGCGAGAATGCGCATCGCACCTTCGGTGCCGCGCTTCATCTGCTTGCTGCGCTGCTCCGGCGTGCCTCCGACGACGCATACGAGGAGCTCGGTGCCGTCGATGTCGACTTTCGTCATCTGCACGTCCCAGCGTGCGCCGCCGCCGAGCAGCGTGCCGTTGAATTCGCGGATGCGCGAGCCGACGTGGACCATGCGCGCCGCAACCTCGTCGCACGCGAATGAATCGCCCGCGGCAGCGAGCGGCAACCCGTCGCCGTCCGCGACAACCATGGCCTGGATCGCGCCATCCTTGCAGCAGTCATCGAGCTGGTAGCTGAGGGCGAGCGTGACGGTCTCGGCCCGACGAATGCGACGTTCCTTGAGCATCCGTAAATTCTCCCGCGCCCACCGCGGGCGGGCAAAAAACCGGCAATACTCCCGGCAAGAAACCGCCCGATGACCACCACGAACTGGCCCGCCCTCGACGCTAAGCTGCTCGCCGACGCGGCCGCGACCTACAATTTCCGGCTCGGCTTGCCGGCCCCGCTGGCAGTGACGCCCGATGGGAACGTCCTGTTTCGGCGCACCGGGCCGCGCGACTTCGTAGCTGATCTCTACGAGCTCGACACCAAGACGGGTGCGGTCAAGAAGCTGCTCGACGTCGCCGCCGCACTCGGCAAGGGCGACGAGAAGCTCTCGGATGCTGAGAAGGCGCGCCGCGAACGCACGCGCACGGCGACGAGCGGCGTGGTCGGAATAGATGTCTCGACCGATGGCCGGCTCGTGATGACGACCCTCGGCGGGCAACCACACCTCATCGATCGCAGTACCGGCACGACGCGCCAGATCGACACAGCACGATCGATGTACGACCCACATCTGTCGCCCGACGGGACACTGATCGCATTCGTCGACGGTGGCGACCTCTGGGTGATGAAGGCAACGGGCTCGACCGCCACGCGCCTGACGAAGCATCCCGATGGTTTCGAGTACGGCATCGCTGATTTCGCCGCGCAGGAAGAGCTCGGCCGCACGCGCGGCTGGTGGTGGTCACCTGATAGCAAGCAGATCGCGTTCCAGCGCAGCGACATCCGGCCGGTCGATACGCTGTACGTCGCCGATGCGCGCCATCCCGAGAAGCTACCGGTACCGTTCAAGTACCCGCGCGCCGGGCGGCCCAACGCGATCGTGGACCTCGGCATCATGTCTGTCACCGGCGGCGAACCGCGGTGGATCACGTGGGACCTGGCGAAGTACGAGTACCTCGCGCGCGTGTCATGGCAGGCGCACGGACCGTTCTCGGTCGTCGTGTTGTCACGCGAGCAAACGGAGCTGCAACTGTTCGCGGTCGAGAGTGACAAGCCGCGGACGCTGCTCACGGAGCACGACGATGCGTGGATCAACGTGCCGTCCTCGCGCGGCGGTTTTGGTCATGCGGCCGGCCATCCGTTGTGGCTTGCCGATAGCTCGGGATTTCTGTGGACTCACGAGGTCGAGGCCGGCTGGGAGATCGAGCACCGCGATCGCGATGGCAAGGTCGTCGGCAGCAAGGGTGTCGCGCGCGAGCTGATCGGGATCGACGGGGCCGACGTGTACACGCTCGCGTCCGATGATGCGCTGAACAGCTACGTGATGCGCGGCACGACCCGCGTGACCACCGATGTGGGCGTCACGAATGGAGACTGGGAGAACGGCGTCCTCGTTGTCAGCACGGCCCTCGCGTCCGGCGGAAAGAAGATCGTCGCGATCGCGGATGGCAAGACGCTCGAGCTGCCATCGGTCGCCGAGACGCCGGCGCTAGTGCCGACGACCATCCTCGAGACCGTGCAGATCGAAGGGCGCACCCATCACGTCGCGATCACGCGTCCGCGCACGTTCGACGAGGCGACCCAGTACCCGGTGATCCTGAAGGTCTACGGTGGACCGCACCTGCAGTACGT
>JAYVWH010000559.1:0-2882 GCA_043786265.1 Kofleriaceae bacterium
GCGACGCGATCGGCGACGCGCTCGTCCGAGATGATCACGACGCGACGGGTTGCGTTGATGGGTGTAAGCCAGACGCCCGCTTCGCGGAGGGCGACCTGCAGCTCGGATCCATTTCGGGCGACGTCGTTTTTCAGGGTGCGATCGACAGCAGCAGCAACGATGCGTGCGGGCCCGACGTCGAGCCAGGCGGTGGTCTCGCCTTCGAGCGCGCTATCGCATCGTCTCGTGAGCTCGGCCGCGCGCTCCTCGCCGGCGACGCGGCGATGAAGTACAGGCACCCACGCCGCTGGCAGCGCGGTCCACCGGCGCTCCCCGTCGATGCACGTCGGTGCTTCGAGCTGGAGCTCGACCGTGGCGACGCCCTTGTGGGGGGTGATGACTTGAAGGGAGACGCCGATCAGGTCGTCGTTGACGATCGCCATGCTCGCCATCGCGCGGGCGGCCGGAGCGGCGAGGAGTGCGTCGACCTCGGTGCGTGCTTCGTCGGCGTGCTTCAGAGCCATGCGGTGGCGGCCGGTCCGGTCGGTGATCGATGCGCCAGTGACCACGGCGTGCGGGAAGCCAAACAGCGTGCGCTCGCTCGAGCCGGGGGCGTCCAGGGTGAACCTGTACGTGAGGACGACGCGGGCGCTGGTACCGCTGGGGGTCACCTGTATGCGGCGGGGCTGTGCTTCGTCGACCGGCTCCTCCGGGTCCGCGTGGGCGGGGACCGCGGAGAGGAGCGCAAGAAAGCCGGCCAGCCGGAGCCACATCTCCATAAGACGGTGGATGCCGGGACTTCGTTCCCTTTAGTTTTCGAAAACCGCCAAATTCGGGACTTATCAGACGACGCGATGGCGGCGCGGCGGGGCGCCGTAGGGCATCGCCGGCTGCTGGTACTGCAGCGTGAGGGTCACGTCGACGTGCTCGTCGCCGCGAACGTTCAAGGTCTGCTCGGTGTATCCGGCGCTGAAGCCGTCTGCGCCGTTTCGGTTAACACCGACGGTCATCTTGTAGTTGCCGGCCGGGATGTCGTCGAACCGATATCGGCCGTGGTGATCGCTCAGCGCGCTGTAGGTCGTGCCGCCGAACAGGGTCACCGTCGCGCCGACGATCGGCACGCCGTGGACATCGGTGATCGTCCCTCGTGCGCTCGGCGTGGCGGTCGGCGTGGTCGTGACCGGATGATCTTGCGTGGCGCCCTTGCCCTGGTCGCAACCCGCGATCGCGGTCCCGGCAAACATCACTGCGCGCGCGAACCGACCGGCGCGCAACGGGCGCGGCGCGCGCGGGCTGCTCGGTGCCTCGCAGAACGGGCAGTGAGATTCGCTCGCGGCGATGTGCCGCCTGCACCCTTCACACACCTGGAGCAGCATGGAGCAAGCATAACGCCGGAGCCGCCGAACATTCACAGTGAAACGTCATGCGCCGTGAATTGGCAGCTCGAAGCACTGTCGGGGTTTTCCGTCGCTGCTGCTGTCTTGACGGAACGCGAATTTCGTCCGCGACCCGGCGCGTAGGTGCCACACGGATCTAAGATGCGCGGGAGATGTCAGCCCGAGGTCGAGGTCGCGGCAAACGCCGAGCCGCAGCTGCAAAGCTCGAGGTCGACGCAGCGGCGACCAGCGGGTCCGAGGCAGTAGTGGCTGCTGCCGAAGCGGTGCCGGTCGTGCTGCGAACACACGCCAGTAAGATTTCCGCGGCGGCGATCGAGCAAGCACTCGCCACCACTGCGAACAGCGAGTCGCCAGCCAATGAGAAGCCTGCGTCCGCGGAGGCCGCATCCGGGCCGACAGCGTCGCCCGAGAAGCCTGCGGATGCAGAAGCACGCGAGTCCCGTCCGACCGTCGATTCAAGCACACTGCACGAGTCGACGGACGCCGCCGACCTGGTCTCGCTGCCGCGGACGACGTCCGAAGAGTGGATGGCCGCCGACGCCGACGACGGGGCATACGAGCGAGAGACCCGACGCCGGCGCTGGATGATTCCGGCAGTCGTCGCCACTATCGGGGTCATTGGTATTGTCGTCATGGTCGCCTTCAACGGCAACACGGACAGCGCTCCGCGTTCGACCGTGGCTGCGCACGAAGAACGTGTCGGATCTGCAGCCGATCCCGGTACGCCGATCGCTCTCGTGCAAGCGGATGCGGCGGTCGTTGCCGTCGCGGTCACGCCCGTCGATGCCGAAGAGCTCGTGACCGCGGCGATGGATGCCACATCTCCCACGGTCGTGCCGATCGACGCATCGGTGCTCGCAGTGGAGCCGATCGACGCACCGGTGGTCGCACTGGCGCCGCCCGACGCAGCGCTCGTGGTGGACGCCGGGACCCGCGTCGCTACGGTGCCCGTCGATGCCGCGGTTCCGGCAGCGCTCGTCGCGTCGAAGGCGACGACGAAACCCGACACCAAGCCCAAGGTGCCAGCGCCACCGAAGGATGAGCGCACGATTGAAGAGCTTGTCGACGCGAGCGCGTTTGCGAAGGCGAACACCGCGTGTGCCACAAACACGATGTTCTCGACGCCGCGCCTCGTCGCGTGTGCTGTCGCTGCGTGCAATACGCACTCGGACGCCCTCGCTGCGCGGTGGATCCGCGCAATCCCGCGCGCGTCTCGCGACGACATCGTGGCGAAGTGCAAAGCGCTCGGTGTTGAAGTCGCGACGCCCTGACGTCGCTGCGATACGCGGACTACGTCCCTTCGTTGCTGTGCCGCGGACGTCCACGATCTCGTAGTCCGCGCGATCAGCGGCCAGATGCAAGACCACTACCGCAGTGTCGCGCCCGTCGAGGTACGCGATGGCCTCGCCAAGGTCGTCGCGCTCGCCGGGTTTCGGGCGGCGCTCGGCAACGATACAGCTCCGGGGAGCGGTGCGGTCCCCGAGCTCAAGCGGCTACCTGTCGCTT
>JAYVWH010000560.1:0-4823 GCA_043786265.1 Kofleriaceae bacterium
CGACTTTTCGCGCCTGTTTGCGTCGCTCCCAGCGCAAGGGTTATTGTTTGGCGGACAATATCAATACGTCGTTGCAGACCTGGCCACGTTGAGAGCGCCGACTGCACCTCAGATCGAAGCAGCCCTGCCCGCTGACTTCTTCGAAGGCATCGCGAGGGCATGCGATCTCGTGCACAAGAGTTCCGGACGACGCCATGTCATCTGGGGAGGAGCTTCCAAGGGTGTCCTGTTCGCCTTTCACCTCGCGAGGCATGGAATCGCGCTCGATTTCGCAATCGACATCAACCCGGCCAAACAAAACCGCTACCTGCCGGCAACCGGTCTTCGCGTCTATTCTCCAGACGATGGCCTGAAGGAATTGCAGGAAGGTGATGTCGTCTTCGTTATGAATCCCAATTACGAACGGGAGATTCGAGCGCTTGGCGGCCCAAGTCTCGCCTACCATCTACCAGGTTGATCATGACAGCGAATCCTATCGAACAGTTTCGTGATGAGTGCCGTGCGCGCGTTGGTTCCTATCCGGACAGCCCTGTCGCGCAGGCGGCGCACGCCTTCTTGGAAGCAAGTATCGACGCGAAGTATTCGTACAACTTCACGTGGGTCGGGCTTCCGATTGTTCAATATCCGCAAGACATCGTCGCCATGCAGGAGATCATCTGGCGCGTACGGCCGACGGTGATCATCGAGACTGGGATCGCCAGGGGAGGGTCGTTGGCGTTCAGCGCGTCGATGCTGGCACTGCTCGATTATTCCGACGCCGTCCAGGTCGCCGGACCGTGGAATCCTAGCGCGAGCAAGCGCAAGGTTATCGGCGTAGACATCGATCTACGGCCACACAACCGGTCCGCGATTGAGACACACCCCTTCGCTCACAAGATCGAGCTTGTCATTGGCTCTAGTATCGATCCGTCTGTCGTCGCGGACGTCCACAAGCGCGCCGCAGGCGCTGACCGCGTCTTGGTGTGCCTCGACTCGAACCATACGCATGATCATGTGCTAGCCGAGCTCGAGGCTTACGCACCACTTACCAGCGTCGACAGTTATTGCGTGGTGTTCGACACGGTCATTGAAGATCTGGCGAAGGCTGATTTTTCCGACCGCCCCTGGGCTGTCGGCAACAATCCGAAGACAGCGGTGCGCGAGTACCAGCGACGTCTCGCAGCGAAGCCTGCGACCGGCGTGGACGGGCGACGGCTGGTGTTCCAGGTCGACCGAGACGTCGACAACAAGGTTCTGGTTTCGGTTGCCCCGGAAGGCTATCTTAAGCGCGTCGGAGCGAAATAGATGTCGCAGCGCGTCGCTGTCAGTAGCTTGCCCGCGTTCTCCGGCGAGGCGCATCTACCGAGTTCGTCGACGCGACGCTCGTCGGATCCAAACGATTCAGAGTAAGGTCTGCGACCATGCGTCCGCTGCCTCCGGTCACAGTTATCGTTCCGACGCGCAACCGTGCAGACACATTGCCCTACGCGTTGCGCACGTGCTTGACACAGGATTACGACCGACTCACGATCCTTGTGAGCGACAACTTCAGCGAAGACGAAACCGCCGACGTAATCTCGCAATTTAGCGACAAGCGGATTCGGCGTCTCCGCACGGATCGCCGACTTGGTATGTCTCAGCACTGGGAGTTCGCGCTCGCTCACGTCGACGACGGCTACGTGCTCTACCTCGGCGACGACGATGCGCTGCTCCCCAACGCGATCCAAGATGTCGTCAGACTTCTCGCCGAGACCGACTGCGAAGCGATCGCATGGCGCGAAGCGAAGTACAATTGGCCGAACACCGGCGGGCCTCGCGAGAACCAGCTCCGCATCCCCCTGCGAACGCGGCAGGTCATACGAGATGCGCGGCAGGCCTTGCAGCAAGTTCTCGCCTTCAAGGAACCGTACGAGATCTTGCCGTCTCCTTACTGGGGAGTTCTGCACCGGAACGTATTTCGAAGGGCGACCGGCCCCAGCGGCAGGTTCTTTGCCAGTCGGATCCCTGACGTCTACAGCGCGGTCGCGTCAGCAATGGTGCTCGAACGCTACGTCTTAAGTGACCGACCGTATCGAATCGGCGGAATCTCGCGTCACAGCACCGGCACTAGCTTCATGTCAGGTGGTGCGTCGTCAAAGGACTCGCCAAGTGCCGTTTTCCTCGGGGAGTCGAATCTCGAGTTTCACCGGAGCTACGTACTCGTCCCATCGCCGCCGGTCTGGGTCGCCGAGGCCTACCAGCAAGCGCGAGAGCACGTTCCGCGCGCCGCGGCGTTCGCCGACTTGCCATTGGAACGGACGATGGATGCGATGCTCATGGTTGCGGCTCGCGATGTCGAGGGCGTGTACACGGTCGTCGCCGAGGCAGTTCGCGAGATGGGGCGCCGCGCAAGCAATCCCGACCTCGCGGACCGGCTCATCGCGCGAAATTCGTATTTACGACCAGATCGAATAGGTGCTCGGATCCCGGACGCGCGATTCGGGCGGTTGCGGCAGCCGAAGCTCGTGCTCGACGGTGACGACTTTGCAGTCCGAGACGTTCAAGGCGCGGCGATCCTTTGTCACACCGTCCTTCAATTGATCGAAGCAGGAGCTCGGTCACCGGCCGGATTCTCACGGCGCGTCGCGGCCGCCGTCAAGGAACGCGTGAGGCGCCTGTACAATTCGAGAGGCCGCGGCGCGAGGGCAGGTCATCAGGAAACGAGCCGATAACGCCTACGCGAGTTCTAGCTCCACACCCGCGACGACTTCTCGATCTCGCCTTCGGCCGGCAGCGTCTGGCTCGTCAAGCGGTGACGCGCGCGAGGATCTCGGCATAACGCGGCGTCTGCGCCTCGAGTGTGTACGTTCGCTCGTACAGGGCTCGCGCTGCATCCGCCATCTTCTCTCGGCGCGTCCGATCGCTTGCGAGCTCGCACAGCACAGCCACCAAGCTCTCCGCGTCGGCACCCGCCACGCAGTTCTCGCCTGGAGTGAATTCGGGAGCGCAACCGAATGTAGATACGTACCCGGCGCTGATCACGCCGTAACCAGCTGTCACCGTAAACTTGGTGCGAAACCCGGTGTCATGGGTAAAGGGGACGATCGATACATCGCCAGGCCTGAACACCGAGCCTAAGTCATCCACATACCCGTGAACGACATCGAAGGTGCGTTCCATCCATCGCCAGTCGTCATCGGATCTACGAGGCAGCCGCCCCACTTGGTGCCACTCCGCAACGCATCCCGCTTTCACGAGCTGAGGCCAGAGGCGATGCCGGATCTCGGCCAACATGGAAGTGTTTGCAGTGTTGTGAACGCCGAAGAAGAAGAACCGCGCCCTATCGGCGGGTTCAGTTTGAGTGCGAGCGATGGTCGGTCCGACGATTGGGATGTAGTCGGCGGCGATTCCGCGGGATCTCAGAAACTCTGCCTCGGTCGCCGAGACACAAACCACGTGCGCGGACCGGCGAGTAACGGCGAGCTCGTATTCTTCGAGAGCGGCGAGGGATATCGCCTCTGGTCGACGGATCCGCTTTCGCAACCGCGTAAGCGCATCGTGAAGGCTCGCTCGGCGCCGTTGCACCGCTCGTCGAACCTTCTTGACCCGAAATAGAAAGTCGTGGTGGCTGTAGATCGTAGGATACGACCGGTAGGGCGATGCCGCGAGCGCGAGGAGTTGGTCGGCCCAGATCACATCAGGCTTCAGCTCTTGAGCCAGGCGCGCGACCGCGTTTGCATAGCCCGTCCCGGCGACAAACCGCAACTCGAACGTTTCCGGATTTAGGACCCGCGCCAGACCGCGTTGCCACGGCGTTAGTTTCGGCGTGAGGTGATGCACCGACGCGGCGGTCGCTCGGACTTCGTCTTCGATCGCTCCCGGAGGTCCGACAATCGCGAGGTGAACTTCGTGGCCAAGCGCTCGAAGCGAAAGAAGGTTCTGCAGCATCCTCAAGTCCCCTCCACCCCCAAGCCGGCTTGGAACCCCCAAAGCTACGATTTGCAGGACCCTCATCGCTGATCCTCACGTGTTCGACTGCGGTGATACGCCTGAATCTGTTCAAGCGTGAACGTGTACAGTGCATCCACGCTGGCGCCAGCGAGGTCGTGCTTGTGCCATGCAGCAGTCCAGGCGATCGCGTCCTCGAGACCGAGACGGACGCGCCAGCCGAGCTCGCGGTTAGCCTTTGATGCATCGACCGCGAGCAACCCTGCTTCGTGCGGCGTTACCTGGGGTGGCGACGCCGGGGTTGTCCAACGTCCTGCTCCCCACTGGCGGACGAAGGCGTCTGCAACATCGCGCACGGGTACGTGAGAATCACCGGGAGGCCCGAAGTTCCACGCTTGTGACCAACGTCGAGGCTCGGCGAGGAGCCGTGCTGCGAGCTGCAGGTAGCCGTCGATTACCTCGACAACGTGCTGCCATGGCCGTGTGGATGACGGGTTGCGAATCAGGATCTCTCGCCCTTCGCTCAACGCCCGCACCATGTCCGGCACGAGGCGATCCTCGGACCAATCTCCGCCGCCTATGACATTGCCAGCACGCGCGGTCGCGACCCCGATATGCTTATCGCGAACGTCGAGGAACGACGCACGATAGGCCGACGTTACGAGCTCGGCGCAGGCCTTACTGGCGGAATATGGATCGTGGCCGCCGAGCTCGTCGGACTCGGTATAGGGCCGAGTTGTTCCCAGATTCTTGTAGCACTTGTCGGTGGTGACAACGACGACGGCTTCGACAGACGGCGTCTCGCGCACCGCTTCGAGCAAGTGGACCGTGCCCATTATGTTGGTATCGAAGGTCTCGACGGGAACTGTGTACGAACGCCGGACGAGTGACTGAGCCGCCAAGTGGAACACAACCCG
>JAYVWH010000561.1:0-8476 GCA_043786265.1 Kofleriaceae bacterium
CGTGATCACGTCCTGGTGATGGCGGCCGGGCAAAGCGAGCAGTTCGGTGATAATCATCCCGCGTGGCGCCCGACGTCTCGATTGTAATCCCCGTCTACAATGAGGAGGGGATCCTGCGCGAGGCGATCACCGAGCTGCTCCAGGGCCTCGAGATCATGCGCACCGCGCTGCAGGCTGAGGACCTCACGTTCGAGGTGATCATCGCCGAGAATGGCTCGCGCGACCGGACGGTCCAGCTGGCCGAGCACCTCGCTGCCGAGCGCAGCGAGATCCGCACCTTCTCGCTGGGCGAGCCCAATTACGGCAAGGCGCTGCGCCGCGGCATCCTCGAGGCGCGCGGCACCTGGGTCATCTGCGAGGAGATCGACCTCTGCGATCTCGACTTCGCCCGTCGCGCGCTCGAGAACCTGCGCCACACCGACGCCGACATGATCATCGGCAGCAAGGCGATGAAGGGCGCAAGCGACCACCGCCCCCTGTTCCGCCGCACCGCGACCCGCGTGCTCAACGGCATGCTGCGCGTTGCCGTCGGGTTCAAGGGCACCGACACCCACGGCCTGAAGGCGTTCCATCGCGAGACGCTGATCCCGATCGTCCACCAGTGCGTGATCGACCGTGACCTGTTTGCGAGCGAGCTCGTGATCCGTGCCGGCCGTGCGGGCCTGCGCGTCCTCGAGATTCCCGTCCGGCTCGATGAGAAGCGTCCGCCCGCGATCAACCTCGTCAAGCGCGTGCCCAACGTCCTCAAGGGCATGGCGAAGCTGACGCGCGTGATTCGCTTCGGCGGCAAGCCGTGAGCGCAAGGGACGGCTCTGCCGGCCTGCGCAGCGGCGCCGAAGGCGGCGCGAAGTCGATCACGAGGTACCGCCGGTGAAGTGCGCCGTCTCGATCGATCTCGACGGCATCTCCTGCTACTACCGCATCCACGGCCTCGGCCCGTCGCCCGCCGAGCTCGAGCACACGATCCTCGAGCGTGCGCTGCCCCGCGCGGCCGCACTATTCGCCGAGCACGGGCTGCACGTGACCTGGTTCGTGATCGGCCGCGATGCCGACGCTGTCGCCGTCCTCCCCGATCGTGCCGCACGGACGGCGAACGCTGCCCGGCTGAAGGCGCTCGCCGAGCGTGGTGACGAGCTCGGCAATCACTCGTACTCGCACCCGTACGACCTCGCGCGCCTCGACAGCGCCACGATCGACGGTGAGGTCGAAAATTGCGATCGCGTGCTGCGCTCGATCACCGGCGGCTACGTCCGTGGGTTCCGCGCACCGGGCTACGACGTCTCACCGGCGATGCTCGATACGCTCGCGCGGCTAAGCTATCGCTACGACTCGTCGATCTTTCCCGCGCCGGGCTACTACGCAGCAAAGGCGGCGGTGATGACAGCGCTCGCCGCGATCGGTCGCCCGAGCGGCGCCGTGCTCACGAATCCGCGTGCGCTCGCAGCGCCCGCCGATCCATACCGCCCGTCGATGACGGCCCCGTGGCGCCGCGGTCAGGCGCCGATCGTCGAGCTGCCGATCGCCGTCACGCCGTGGACGCGCGTCCCCGCGATCGGCACGACGATCCTCATAGCGCCTGCGTGGGCGCGCACGCGTCTGCTCGACGCCATGGCGAAGCGAAAGTTCTTCAACCTCGAGCTGCACGGGATCGATTTCGCCGACGCCGACAAGGACGGCATCCCGGGCCTGCTCGTCGATCGCCAGCCCGATCTGCGCGTTCCGATCGACGCCAAGCTGGAGCGGATCTCGAATGTCCTCACGACCGTGCGCGAGCGCTGGGACTTCGCGACTCTCGCGGAGGTCGCCGCCGACACGCAGCGCGACGAATAGACGCTACACCACGCGGTTCGTGCTGCCGCGGCGCGTGACCGCGTCGCGCGCGAGCTGGTCGACGCGCTCGTTGAGCGGGATGCCTGCGTGACCGGCGACTTTGACGAAGTGAAGCGTGGAAAACCCGCGGCAAAGCTCGCGCAGCTCGGCGATAAGCTCGATGTTCTTCTTCGGTTTCCACGGCTTCGTCAGGAGCCCGATCGAGTACTGCGAGTCCGTATAGACGTAGACCGGCCGCGCCTTGTCCTTGACCTCCTGCAGGCCGCGCAGGATCGCCATCAGCTCGGCAATGTTGTTGGTGCCGTCGCCCAGGAACTCCGAAAGCTCGCGGCGCTCCGTCCCGTCGATGACGACGACGCCGAGGCCTGCGGGCCCAGGATTGCCGGTGCACGCACCGTCCGTCCACACCTGGACCGCATCGTCGGGGGGCTTGGCTGGGCCTGCCGCCTTGGCAGTCTGCGTTGTCGCTTTGTCGCTCTTCTCCGCTGCCGGCTCGCCGGCCTCGAAGTCTACCGGCGTGGCACCAGGGGCGACCGTGAGGTTTAGGGCACCCGCACGGTAGGTCTTCTGGCCCGCGGCCGCTTTGTAAACAATCTCCACACGGCCGTCACGATCGGTGACAAGTGCGCCGGTCGCGTCGACCTTCGCCCAGATATCAGAGTCGCGAAGACGATGCTTGATCCAGGGCATGACGGCCTACCTCTACCACTGTGGTCCGACGGTGGGGCGCGTGTTATAAGCCACGCGTCCCGCTCGGACATATAGAGGAGAGATTCCATGGTTCGCACTCGTACTGGTTGGCTCGTGGTTGTCGTCGCTCTCGGTCTTGGTACCGGAGCTTGTAAGAAGAGCGAAGAGAAGAAGGCAGGCTCCACCGTTGACACCAAGACCACGGAGAACCAGTCCGGCGTCGTCGCGGACACCTCCAAGCCCGCCGCGATGGCTGGTGATGACCTCGCGCTGCTTCCCGCGGATTCGGAGGTCGTGCTCGGCCTCAACTTCGCGCAGCTGCAGCAGAGCGCACTGTGGAAGCAGTTCTCGCCCGCGCTGATGGCGAAGGCCGCCAGCGGCCTCGCCGAGTTCAAGACCGCGTGCGGCTTCGATCCGGTCGAGACGATCAAGAGCGTCTCGATGGGCATGAAGGGCCTCGGCGGCAGCACGCCGGACGGCATCGTCGTCATTCACGGCGCCGACAAGGCCAAGGTCACTGCGTGCGTCGAGAAGGCGAAGGCAGAGGCCGTGAAGAACGGCGGCGAGATCACCGTCGACGGCGACGTGTTCCTCGTCAAGGACAAGCACGGCGCGAACACGGCGTGGACCTACGTCGGCAACGACACGCTCGTCGGCTCGATCGGCCCCTCGGCGTCCAAGGCCACACTGCTCGCGGCGGCCAAGGGCGGCTCGACGCTGAAGTCGTCGCAGACGTTTGTCGAGATGTACTCGAAGATCAACACCAAGGAGTCTATGTGGGTGCTCGTGAACGGCAATGCGCCGTTCATGGCGCAGGCCGCGAAGGCGGGCGTCAAGCCGAAGGCCGTGTTCGGCTCGGTCAACGTCACCGATGGCCTCTCGGTCGACATGCGCATCCGCCTTGCCACCCCGGAAGAGGCGAACAACCTCGTCACGATGGCGAAGGGCCAGACGAACAGCCCGCAGGTGAAGCAGATGTTCGACAAGCTCGACGTCGCCGCGGACGGCACGGACGTGAAGTTCTCGGTCGCGATGAGCCAGCAGAAGCTGACTCAGCTGATGGGTCTGCTCGGCGGCGCCCTCGGCGGGATGATGGGCGGCGCTGGCGCTGGTGGTGGCGGCAGCATGGGCGGTCCCTAGTCTTCATCCGTGATTCGTCTCTGTCGCAGCTCTGTCGTCGTCGCTTGTAGCCTCGCCCTGGTCGTTTCGATCGGGGCGCTCGGCTGCGGCAAGAAGAGCGCACGGCCCGCACCGGACGTCGCGGGTCTGTCTGCGGTGCCGGCCTCGGCGCAAATCGTGCTCGCCGCAACCGTCGGTCGCGTCGCGGGCTCACCGCTTGTGAAACGCGCTGTCGAGACGCTCCTCCTCAAGGATGCCGATCTCGCAGCGCGCTGGCAGCGGCTGCACGACACATGCAAGCTCGACGTCACGCAGCTACAGACAGTCATCCTCGCGATCGGTCCGCAGGCGCAAGGCGCGCAGGTAGGCACCGGTCCGGTGCTGATGATTGTCACCGGCAAGCTCGTCGAGACCGAGCTCGCCGAGTGCGTGCGCGGCATGGTCGGGCAGGGCGGCGGCTCGCTGACGGCGAAGACCGTCAATGGCCGCACCCTCTATCAGGCCAAGGACGGAAAGCGCACGATGTACTTCGCATTCAGCCGCCCGGACACCGTCGTCCTTGGCGCGAACGAGGCCTACGTCGGCGAGGCGCTCGGCACCGGGAAGAAGCTCGCCGACAATGCCGAGCTGACGTCGTGGATCCGTCGCGCCGATCAGAGCGCGCCGATCTGGGCGGCGGGCAGGGTCGACGAGCGAGTGCGCGTTGGTTTGCTCAAGGTCACGAACAATCAGTTGAAGGCAGGTCTGGTCGCGATCATCCTCGCGGCCGACCCCAGCGATGGCCTCAAGCTCGATGTTGGCGCGCTGATGGCGACGGCCGAGGATGCCAAGACACTGGAATCGTTTGCGAAGACTCAGCTGGGCCTGCTCGCGATGGCGGCTCAGGCCAAGAACCTGGGCACGATGGTCGACAAGGTCGCGGTTTCTGTCGAGACCGACATCGTGCGGTTCAAAGCGAGTCTCAGCATGAGTGACGTCAACTTGCTAATTTCCGTGCTTGACGGAGGGGGCGACGCCGCGCAGGATTCGCCCCCGTCCTCGCCGAACCCCGACGCTGGACCGTACAAGTAGAGATCCCATGGGAAGCAACAAGACGATCACGAAGAAGAAGACCGCGCCGAAGGCGAAGGTCAAAGTTTCCACCGCGAAGAAGGGCCCCAAGGCCGTTGCCGTCTCGCATGGCGCGCGCCACCCGAAGGGCCGCGTCACCGACAAGCACGGTGGCAAGGAAGCGCTCGCGAAGGCGCTCGCTCCGTCACTCGCGACCGAGGCCGAGACCAGCGATGCGATCGCGGACCGCCTGAAGACGGCGTCCAACATGCAGTTGCTACGCCTCCAGAAGGTCGTGTCCTTCGTGAAGGACAAGTGGGGAAGCCGCGAGAAGCTGATCGCTGCGATCCTCGATGGCGGCAAGCAGCAGAAGGACAAGGACTACAACACCAAGCTGTCGTCATTCTCCCTGCCGCGCCTGGTCGATCTCGCCACGTCGTCCACGCGCCGCGCGGGCTGATTCATCGGGGTCAGTCCCCGATGCGCGTTGCACCGCAGCTCCTCTGGTGGGTGGCCGTGCTGTGCGCGATCGCAAGGGACGGCTCTGCCGGCCCGCGCAGCGACGCCGAAGGCGGCGCGCAGTCGATCACGCGCGCAGACAGTCGCGAGGCTGAAGAGAAGCAGGCGATTGCCGCGCTTCCGCTGATTGCTGGTGGCGTGCCTCTCGTCGTCGCCGACAAGGCGAGCTGGAGCTATCAGGTCGTGACCGCGCCGGCGCTCGCCGTGCAGATCGGCGTTACCACGATCGGCGGGCTCGATCTCGCGGCGGGTCGTACGACGGTGGTGCCGCACGTTCTCGGCGATGAGGCCGAGCCACCAAAGGCGTGGCCGTACGACGTCGATGCGCCTGTGCGCGCGACGGGCACGTTACGACCCGCGGCGGCCACGGACGAGCGGATCGCCGCGCTGTTCGCGACGACGACGTTCGAGCTGACCGGCGCGCACACGGGGCTGCGCGTGATCGAGATCCGCGTGCGCTATCGCGATGGCTGCGTGATCTGGCTCAATGGCGTCGAGGTCGCACGCGAGGCCCTCGACGGCCCGAGTGTCCGCGCAATCGCATCACGGCCGCACGGACCCGAGTGGGAGACGTTCTATGTTCCCGCGGCGCCGGGCCTGCTCCGGCTCGGCGACAACGTGTTGGCGGTCGAGACGCACCCCGGTGCGCGGCGCGATGCACCGAGCCTGGCAATCGATGTCGTCGGCCGTCGCAATCTGGGCATCGTGCGCGGACCCGTGATCGGTGACATCGGCGCGTCCACTGCCGAGATCCGCGTCGAGACCGATCCAAACCTCGGGGCGGTGCTCGAGTGGGGCATCGGTGGGGCACTCGATCAGAAGGTCGACAGCGAGCCAGGGCGTGTCCACACCTTCTCGCTGAGCAGCTTGCCCGCGCGGACCAAGGTCTCCTACCGAGTGACGGCAGGCGGAGCGCAGACACCGATCTACGCGCTGCACACCGCGCCTGCTGCAGCGGACGTGCTGCGGATCGGCGTCTACGGCGACGTCCGCGGTGGCCACGACGTTCATCGCCGCATCGTCGAGGCAATGCTCGCGGAAGCGCTCGATGTCGTAACCGTCACCGGCGACATGGTGCTCCGCGGCAGCGACGAGGCAGACTGGCAGCGGTTCTTCGCCATCACACGCGAGCTGCTCGCCCAGCTGCGCTACCTGCCGGCGATAGGCAACCACGACCTCGGCTGGAACCGCACGGATCCCGACGTGTTCTCGCTCCCGCCAGGCCCCGCCGGGCGTCCGGACAAGGCGTACTGGTACAGCCTCGATGTCGCCGGCGTGCACCTGGTGTTCCTCGACTCGAACCTCTACGAGCGCAGCGAGCAGGAGCAGTGGCTCGATGCAGACCTCGCCGCGGCGCGCAGCAACAATGCCCGCGCGATCATCGCGTTCACTCACGATGGCCCGTACTCGCGTGGCATTCATCGCGGCAGCGTCATCGCGCGCGATCGCTACGTGACGATCCTCGCGCGCCATCATGTGGACCTCCTCGTCGCGGGGCACGACCACCTCTACCAGCGCGGTGAGCACGCTGGGCTGCGCTACCTGGTCTCCGGCGGCGGGGGCGCGAGCCTGTACAAGGTGAGCTGCGGGGTCCGCGGTAAGCCCGCCTGTCCCGAGGACGGCATGCTCGCGGTCAAGAGCGAGCATCACTTCATCGTGCTTGCGGTCACAAGCGATTCGCTCGAGATGTGCCCGCGCCGAACCGACGGCAAGCTTCTCGAACCGTGCCAGCGCTACCCACTGTGGCGACCCTGAGATCGGGCCCGTGCTATCAACGGGCCATGCTTCGCTCTGTCGTCGTCGTCAGCATCCTTGCCACCGCCGCGTGTCACTCGTCATCGACCGCGCACTCCACCACCGGTCCGTCGAACAAGGCGGAGCCGGCCAACGCTGCCGGCGCCGATGACGTGCTCGGCTTCTTGCCGATCGACTCGGAGATCGTGATCGGGTTCGACGCAAACGCGATGCGCAGCAGTGCGCTCTGGAAGCAGTTCGAGCCGCAGATCGTCGCGGGGCTCGGCAACAAGCTACCCATGATGCGCGATGCATGCGGGTTCGATCCACTGACCTCGGTCGAGCGTGTTGCCATTGGTGGCAAGCTCACCAGCGACGAGAAGTTCGAAGGCGTGTTCGTGATGCGCGGCGTGTCGGGCGCGAAGACGCTCGACTGCATCGCAAAGGAGACCGCGAAGGACGCCAAGGTTACGAACGAGAAAGGCACGCTGACCGTCCAGGACGGCAACAACGAAAAGATGGTGGCGACGATTGTCGGGTCGACCACCCTTGTCGTGCAGATGGGCGCGGGCGCCACCCCGGCGACACTCGAGGCGGTCGTGCGGTCCGGTGCACCGCTCCGAGGCTCGAAGGCGTTCATGGCGCTGTTCGACCGTCGCGAAGCGAACCCGTCAGTGTGGGGCATGATCAACGGCAGCTCGTCGTTGCTGACTCAGATGGCGCAAGCCGGCGCGAAGCCGAAATCGGTTGACGGCACGCTCGTGCTCTCCGATCGGTTCGTCGGTGCGGCCCGCATCAAGTACGCGACCCCTGGCGAAGCCGATCAGGTGAAGCAGCAGATCGCGCAGATCGCTGCGATGGCGAACGGCAAGGTCGACAAGATCGACCTCGCCGTGAACGGGGATGTCCTGCGTATCGACGTCGTCGCGACAGACGCGCAGGTCCGCGCGATCCTCGGCATGTTCGGCTTCATGTGAGTGCCCAGGGAAGGCGACGAGCTCGCTGCCGGGGACCATCTGCTGCATCCGCTCCGCCGTCTCCACCGGTGTGAGGTGTCACGCGCCGACTTTAACTCGATGTCCGCCACTCGGACACGTAACCTCGCGAGCCTGTGACGAAAAAAGTCAGACGGCCGCGCTAGTCGTTTGGGCTACACTGGAGGTGCAGTCATGGACGGTAGCAACGGCAATGTGGTTTCGCTGCTCGAGCGAGTGCTCGAGGAGCTGGTGAAGACTCGTGAGGAGGTTAGCGGTCTGCGGGCGGCGACTCGCGAGGAGCTCGGCGGCTTACGGGCTGATATGAACCGGGGGTTCGCTCAGGTCAACGCACGGATCGACAATGTCCTCGCGATTGCGGGGAGACATCACGACGACCACGAGGAGCGCATCCAGGTGCTCGAGCAGCACGTGCTCGGCAAGTCCGGCTGACGCGCGCGGCTTACTTCACGACAAACGTCGACGAGATCGAGCCGACGTTGCCGGCCGAGTCAGCGACGCGAATCGCGAGCGTGTGCGTGCCGCGCGCGAGGCCCGAC
>JAYVWH010000562.1:0-6701 GCA_043786265.1 Kofleriaceae bacterium
GGATGTCCGGATCGTTGAGACCGGCCATGTCGGGCAGCTTGGTCTTGATGTCAGCGTCGCGTGGGATGCCGGCGTGGACGAACATCAGGTCGTCGAAGAACAGCATGTTCGGCATCTCTTCGAACATCTTCATGTACTCCTGGAAGACCTCTCCAGGAACGAGACCGATCAGCGTGTTGATCGCCTCGGCGGGCTTCACTCCACCGTAAATGCGGCCTCGGTACTCGATGTAGAACTCGTGATTGCCGCGCAGCGGGAACACGTGGTCGGGCGCCGACAAGTACAGCTGCATCACGGTGCGCAGCACGCCGTTGTAGCTGAACATGCCGCGATCGATGTAGTCGCCGAGGAGGATCAGCTTGGGCTCGGGCTTCTTCGGGTCGAGCTTCCACGCCTCGAGCTTGGCGAAGAAGTCGGCCTGCAGCACCGCGCCCTTGAGGCAGCTGTAGCAGCCGTGCAGATCGCCAAGCACGGTGAGCTCGTAGACGCGATCCGGCTTTGCCGGATGGACGTAGACGTGACCGTCGAGGAATGGCTCCTGGCCGGTGAAGTCGGCGACCGACTGCTTGCCCGCCAGCCTGCCCTCGCCCGCGGCGCGATGCGTGTTCAACTGCTGGCTGAACCGGTGCAGGAGGTCCAGGTCGGCCTGGATCTGCGGCTTGATGCGGTCGGCATCGCCGGCGTAGTGGTGCTCGAAGCGCTGGAAGAACGGGTGATCGTCGACGGTGGGCTTGAGCGCGCCTTCCGACAGCGGCTCGTTGACCGACACGGTGTGCGTCGGGAGGACCTCGATGTCGCCCTCGGTCAGCGTGATCGCGCCGCCCTTGTCCACGAGCAGGGCCTCGATCTCTTCGCGGAACTTCTTCTCCGACTCGTGGACGCTGCCGTCGGCGTAGATCAGCTCGTCGATCGTCGCGAGCAGCTCCTGCTGATTGCCGCGGTCGAAGCTCTGGAAGATCTCGTAGCTGCGCAGCTTGAGCTTTGAATAGACGAACTTCTCGACGTCCTCGCCATCGGCGACGGCCTCGTCGAACAGGGCCTTCACGTTATGATCGATCTGCTCGAACACCTCGTGGAAGTGCGTGGTGAAGCGGTTGACGACATCGTCCCGCGTCTTGTCATCGGCGTCGGGCAGCGCCAACTTCGCGCGCGCGGTGACCAGCTGCCGGATGTAGATCCGGACGAAGGTCTTTTCGGTGAAGTCGAAGTTGCCGTCGATGTAGCCGAACGCGGTCATATAGAAAATGATCGCGTGCATCTGCTGTTCGGCGACGTCGGGGTTCGTGCTGAACGTGAGCATCCGATCGAGTCTCCCCCGACCGCGCGCGCGGCTCCAGGCTGCGATATGATTATTTCGTGCGCACCGGGGTCATTGCCGTGCTTGTGGCGTCGTCTGTCCCGGCGTGGGGCGAACCAGCGGGAGCGCGGCTGGAAGCCAGCGCCGTCCTCGGCGTTGACTATTTCGGCGACAACATCGGCCTCGGCGGCTCGCCCGCCCCCGAGCAACGCCCCCAGACCGCCCCGTCCTTCGGCGGCCGGCTGACGTACATCGTGGCGAGTATCGGCAGCGGGATCCACCTCGATCTCGGCCTCGAAGCAGAGGCTGGCTTCACCGCATCGTGGACCGGCTACGGCTTCGACGGCCCACGCCCGTCCTACTTCGCGCCCGTGATCGGCTACCGCGGCAATCTACTGCTCCGCCTGGGCGGTGGCTGGATCCAGCCGCACGTCACCGTCGGTGGCGGCGGCGCCACCGTGATCTCCGACTCGCCCTACATGGCCAAGGAGACCGCCCCCGTCTTCATGTGGGGCGCCGGCATTTCGTTCCCGATGGCCGATCGCTGGACCCTTCGCTTCGACGCACGCCAGGGCCTGATGGCGGGCATGGACGGCAAGACCACGCAGACCTACTCGGCAAACATGGCCATCGCGGCGCGCCTCGGTGCGGTCGCCCGTCCGAGGATCGTCGAGATCGTCGAGCATCCGCCGGTGAAGCCGATCCCGGTCGTCGACCGAGACTCCGATGGTGATGGGCTCCCCGACGCGATCGATCAGTGCCCGCACGAGAAGGAGCTGGTCAACGGCGTCGACGATCAGGACGGTTGTCCCGAGTCCGACCGCGACGGTGACCGCCTCGTCGATGCGGCCGACAAGTGCCCCGACCGCGCCGAGGACTACGACAACTTCGAAGACGAGGACGGCTGCGCCGACGACGACAACGATCAGGACGGCGTGCCCGACCTGGGCGACAAGTGCCCGCTCGAGGCCGAGACCAGGAACGGGTTCGCAGACGACGACGGCTGCCCCGACACGATCTCGTCCGAGATCATGACTGCTTTCGCCGCTGCCAAGGGCGTCAAGTTCGAGACTGGTCGTGCGCGCCTGTCGAAGGCAGCGAAGGCGGCGCTCGACAAGACCCTCGTCGTGCTCCTCGCGAACAAGAAGCTCGCGATCGCGCTCACCGTGCATCCCGAGAACGCCGATCCGAAGGCAGCAGCGATGGCGAACAAGCGCCTGAGCGTCGTGACGTTCTATATGACCGATCAGGGCGTCTCGATGGCGAACATCAAGGGTGTCGTCGGCGCGCCGGTCGCGAGTCGCAAAGAGCCGCTCGTCGAGATCGCGGTCGCGCAGTAGCGGCGCGCTCAGCGACGTACGAGCAGCTTCCCCCACGCGGCGTAGATCGATCACGTCAGAACGGCAGCGGTGGTTTGGCCGGCGTCGGAGTGAGCGGCAAGGTGATCGGTGTCGGCACCGAAGACGCGGGCGCAGCAGACGACGCGGCACCCGACGGTGCATCGAGCCGGTCCGGCAGATCCGCGACGACGTACGCGAATACCGCGGCGGCGGCGGTCATGTCCGCGAGGTCCTGCGCGTTGACCTTGTCGAGCGTATCGGCGCGCGTGTGGTGATAATCGAAGTAGGTCTCGTTGTGCACATCGAGGCTGATCTGCGGGACACCTGCGGACTTCATCGGGGAGATATCCGCACCACCACCGGCGGTGTCGGCGTGGGTGGCGCCGAGGTCGCGCAGAAGCGACAGGATGTCGGCGATCCGTGCTTGCGCGCGCTTGCCGGCCGCCGGATCGACGTGGTCGACGGAGAAGCCGGTCGGCGCGAAGCCACCCATATCCGATTCGATCGCGGCGACGTGATGGACGAGCTCGGCTTCGTGCTCCTTCGCGTAGGCCTTGCCACCACGTAGCCCGTTCTCCTCGTTGGTGAAGAGCACGACGCGGATCGTGCGCCGCGGCGTGAGGTGCAGCGCCTGCAGCGTGCGCAGGGCCTGCATCATCACGACAACGCCCGCACCGTCGTCGTGCGCACCCTGGCCGACGTCCCACGAGTCGAGGTGCGCGGCGAGCAAGACAACCTCCTCGGGATGTTCGCGACCACGCAGCTCACCGATGACGTTGGCCGACGGCGCGTCGGGATGCATCTGGGATTCGAGCCGCAGCCGGATCTGGACGCTGCCCTTCGCAGCGAGGCGATCGACCAGCTCGGCATCCTCGACGGTGATCGACGCCGCCGGAATCTTCGCCGCGTCCTTGTCGTAGCCCATGCTGCCGGTGTGCGGCGTGTCGAGGCTGCGCGCGGTGACGGACCGAACGAGGACTGCGACGGCACCGTAACGAGCAGCGCGCGATGCGGCGTCCCAGCGATACTCGACGGTCTTGCCGTAGCCGGAACCGGTCTCCGGCGTCCACGCCGGCATCGGCACGTTGAACAGCACGATGCGGCCAAGCACGTCATTACGCCGCGCATCGAGCTCCTTCCAGTCGTGCACCACGACGACGTTCGCCGCGATCCCACCGTCGGGCGTGGACACGGTGCCACCGAGGCCGAGCACGCGAAGGGTATGCGCGGTCGGCGAGATCATCACCGCCTCCTCGTGGCCACGCTCCCAGTGCGGGACCATGACGGGCTCGGTGTGCACGGCGAGGCCGTCGTCGATCATTGCCTGTGCAGCCCACGCGATCGCCTTGTCGAGTGCGGCGGAGCCGGCGAGCCGGCCGCCGATCTTGTCGGTCAACACGGCGAGCTTGCCGTAGGCGCCGCGATCGGGACGCGCGGCCGCGATGATCGTCGCTGCAGTCTCGCGATACCGGTCGGCGATCGATCGCCCGGCGACGCCGCTCGACGTGAAGAGGCTGGTGTCGGCGACCCACGCTGGCGATGGACCGATGTAGCCACCCGAGGACGCGCACGCCCCCAACGCTGCTGCGAGCAGCGCAGCTTTCATGCGGGCCCGGCCTCGGGCAGATCGAGCTCGGAGGGCGGCGCGATGGGCTGGACCTTGACGCCGCGCGCGGCAATCTCGACGAGCAGGTCGACGATCGCGACGAGGCGATCCGCACTCGCGCCACGTCCAAGCGCGAGGTCCGACAGCGGCAGTGGATGATCGAGCGGCGCGCCGCGTCCGGGGTAGACACGATAGCGCAACGCCTCTGGCTCCCAGTATGCGAGCCAGCCATCGAGCGTGGCGACCGCGCGGGCACGCATACCATCGTCGAGGAGGCGCTCGAATGCGAGCCGACTGCCGCGGGCCTTGAAGCGCTCGTCGAACGAAATGTCGTTGGCCTTGAACACCGGAGCCGCAGGCGGGCCCGCAGGATTGACGCCGAGGTTGCGTGGTGCGATGGCCCACAGCGTGAACGTGGCGCCGCGACTCTCGTCGAGCTCGCGACCGAGGATGATGTCGAGCGCGACCACGCTGCCATCGATGCGCTCGATCCGCGTCCGCACCGGCATGCCGCCGGCCTCGCCGATGATCACCGACGAGGCGAGCCCGCCATCACCGCGCGTGGTCAGCGTGTGGACATCAGACAATGATCGCTCGAGCGCCGTCTTGACGGTGCTGATGTACGCGGACCACGCGGGGTCGGGAATCGGCGGGGTGCCGGTAGCGAACGGAATGTCGGCGAGCTCCTCTTCGCGCACGCGTCGAGATGCCTCACCGATCAGTGCGAGCCCCAGGAGCGGCAACAGGTAGTGATTCGGCCAGCGAAAGCCGTAGCCGCCGAGGATGACGAATGCGATGCCGATACCGATCTGGCGGCGCGCCGCGCTCGGCGAGAAGGCGCACGAGGCGAGCGTCCAGGCGAGCGTGGCGACGGCGAGCAGATAGAGCGCGAGGCGTGGATCGGCGACACCTTGATTGAGCTCGACGCCGATCGCGAGCGATGCACTGCGCGCAACGGCCGGGTAGAACGTTCGCGCGACGATCGCGCCGAAGGCGGCGAGCGTCATCGCGATGACGACCGGGCCTGGCTTGGTCACGGCGCGCGCGAACGGGCGGGGCGCGAACACGTACGGTGATGCGAGCGCGACAGCACACAGCGCCATCACACCGCCGCGCTGGATCGTGATGCCGGGACCATCGAACGCCGACTCGGGCCAGAGGTACTTGCCGCCGACGACCGTCAGCGTGTGAAGGAGCAGTGGGATCGCGAGCATCGACATGCCGATCTGCGTGCCCGTGTCGCGGTCACGGCCGAGCGTCGCTACCACGTTCGCGACCACCGCAACCGCAAACGCGACCTCGAGTGGAAGGCTCAGCGCGGCAGGCGCCTGAATGACGAGCGGGATCGCGGAGAGGATCGCACCGCACGCGAGCGCGGCTTGCGCGCCGTGATCGCGAATCCCGACCGACGTCCGGAACCGCCGCACGAGGTGGGCGCCGATGATCAGCGCCGCGAGGGTGCCCGTGAAATAGAACAAGAACAGTCCGCCGTAATCGAGCACCGTGTGCCAGCGCGGCGGCAGGCCCTTTGCGGGGCGGAGCATTGGCACGGCAACCCGGTTGATCGCCACCTCGAGGAAGGCGATCAGCAGGAGGAGATGGACAGGGGCAAAGCCCCCAGCGGTACGCCGCGCAGACAACCGGAAAAACGTAGCGTTGTGGATAGCTTGGGTCAATCGGATCCGGTGGGCGGCTACCCGTGACGTCCCGGTGGTCAAAAACTGGGACTTAGCGCCGGTAGACGCGAAGATTTTGGTGTGCGGGTGTGCCCGATCCTGGTCGCGCTGATAGGCGTCGGCGCGTCCCTGTCGGTCGCGGCCGACCCGGCGCCACCGGTTTCGGCGCCCCGCCCGCCCGAGGGTGCGCCCCGCCCGTCCGACGGTGCGTCCCGAGCGCCCGCCCCTGCGCCCGGCTCGCCCGACGGTGCGCCCCGCCCGACGCTGCTTTCGAGCGCGACCGCGACGTCCGATCCGGCCCCCGACGCTGCTCTGCACACGGGAAAACGGCTTCTCGTCGTCCTCGACCCCGGCCACGGCGGCTCGAACCTCGGCGCCCAGGGGGCGATCCCGTCGCTGCGCGAGAAGCAGCTGACCCTGATCCTCGCGAACCTGGTCGCGACACACCTGCGCGACCACGGCATCGACGTGACGCTGACCCGCACCAATGACCGGACGCTGACCCTGCGGCAGCGCGTCGACACGGCGAACAAGCTCGCGGCGGATGCGTTCGTCAGCATCCACGCCAATGCCTCGCCGGCTCGAGCGCAGCGCGGCTTCGAGACGTTCGTGCTCACGGCGCGTGGCGTCGACATCGACGGTCGCGCGCTGCGCGGCGCCGAGCCGGTCACCCCGCGCGCGGGGATCGACCGCGAGATTGCGCTCGTCCTCGACGATGTCGAGCGTGGCGCGGCGCAGTGGGAGTCCGCCGAGCTTGCCGCCCGCATGCAACAGATGCTGCG
>JAYVWH010000563.1:0-8702 GCA_043786265.1 Kofleriaceae bacterium
CGGGGGCTCCGGCCCCGCCTGCGTACCAAGCTGGAGGCGGCACTTCCAGGACGGGTCCGGTTCACCGATTCTCTCGACGATGCGCGGTCGACGATGCGCGCCGAGATTCGCCGTGGTGTCGATCTGCTGATCCTCGGCGGCGGGGACGGCACCGTCGTCATGGGCCTGACCTTACTTGCCGAGGCGTGCCGCGGGGCAGGGTGTCCCGAGCCCGCCATCGGCATCCTGCGCCTCGGCAGCGGGAACGCGATCGCCGACACCTTGGGGGCGAGCGAGGACCCCGACGAGGATCTCGCGCGGCTGTCGCGCGGCGGTGGTGCGCGACGCGTGGTGCCGTTGATCGACGTGCTCGGCGTGCGTGCGCCATTCGTCGGCATGGGGCTCGATGCGCTGCTGCTCGAGGACCAGCAAGCGGTCGGACGCGCGATCGATCGGGTGCCGCTTGCGCGACGGGTACTCGGTGGAGCGTCGCGCTACGCGCTGTCGGTCGCGCTGCGCTCCGTGCCGCGGTTCGCGGCGAGTGCACGGCCGCACGCGATCGTCACCAACGTCGGCTCGCCCGCGATCGAGATGCGACGCACCGGACCGACCGGCCGCACGGAGCCTGCAGGCGAGATGATCTGGCAGGGCAGCTGTACGTTGGTCGCCGGCGCGACGATCCCGTACTTCGGGTTTGGATTGAAGATGTTCGCATTCGCGGGAACACAGACAGGCAAATTCCATTTGCGATGCGGGGATGCGGGATTGTTCGAGATCATGCGCAACGCGCCGGCGGCGTTTCGCGGCGACTACTTCAGCGATCACGTTCGCGACTTCATGTGCGACAAGGTCTCCATCGCCCTCGACCGTGAAACAGCGATCGAGGCGGGTGGCGAGCTGCTAGGTCGGCGGAACCATGTGGAGCTTTCGTTGGGCGCGCCGATCACGATGCTCGCACTGGACAGTTCTCCACGATGACGGAACCAGAACAGCAATGCAGGTTTGCAATTCTCGTCGAGAAACTGTTTGACTAAAGCTTCGGGCGCGGTTATTCGTTACTTCGTCCAAGAGCATCCCGTGTTGAAACTGCAAACACATATCCGCTGCGAAGCCGCCTCCCCGGTGCGCCCCATGACCAAGTCGTGGGCGATCCGGACGGGCTATAGCTTCGTCGTCGGACTCGATAACGTCGGGGGCCAGCGCCCGCTGGCGAGCCTCGAGACCGGGGGCCTTTCTCGCACTTGACGTGAAACCACGCAATTGCACTGAAGGGCCACCCGGGATAGCAACCTGAGTGGCCCTTCGACGTTTCGGGCCGCGCGTCCGACGTCAACCAAACAACTGAATCTGCGACTCGCGATCTGATTGCAGATCTCGAATCGCGATAGTGCGGTCGGAGTGACAACCACCGCGCTAACGCCCGAGGTGCGCTGCGCCTTGCGCTCGCCACGGGTACGTCTCTGACAATTGAAGAGTTGACGATGATGATCTGCGGCACGCGTGCCCTCAAAAGCGCGCGTGCCGCTCGTATCCCACTCTTGCGTAGTTGGTCTGCGCGCTCGGTTGAAGCCCGAGAGGTTCTGGTTCGATTCCAGAGGGTGGGACGATTCTTCTGCGCACCGCCTTCGGCGCTGCTGCGCGGTCCGGCAGTGCCGGACCTTGCTCTGGGTCGGGTTGGTAGCAAAACAGGATTGCACCTGGTTTTTACCCAGTTCGACGTCGGTTCGAATCCGACCCAACCCACGCAGAATACCTGGGTCGCTAGCAAAACTTGGATTGCAGCAGGTTCTTACCCTGTCTCGACGTCGGTTCGAATCCGACGCGACCCACGTGACGAGTCCCCGGACGCAGCCGCTGCCCCCGGTGATTCACAAATCGGTGCTGGCTCTGCGGCACCACCAAGCCGGTCGTTCGTAGCGACAGATCTGTGCGCCACACAGATCGTGATGGGTGCAACTCCCATGGCCGGCTCCTCGATGTCTTTGCCCCCGTCGCACAACGGTAGTGTAACGGTCCCGTAAACCGTCTCGTGGAAGTTCGACTCTTCTCGGGGGCTCTCAGTAATCGTTCAAGTGACACGACGCGCAGTGCAGCGAAGCTGCTGCCTGCAGATCGATGGATGACCTCGCGGTAACAGCACGCGGTCGTCGGTGAGCGCTGAAGGCAAGGCGCTCGCCGCACTTCTCTCTTCACGTCGTCCACCTCGCGTGGGCCGGAAAGGTTCGCCATGTTCAAGTTCACGCAGCATTACTCGACCAAGTCCACGCCACAGCGCGAGCCGATCCCAGGATCCAACCAGGTCCCAAACTCGGCCGGAGGTTTCGTGTGGGAGCTCGATGACTGGGCTCGCCTCGATCGCTTCCTCGTCCTTGGTTGTGAGGGCGGCACGTTCTACGCAGGTGAGCGCGAGCTGACCCGCGAGAACGCTGACATCGTTGCGCGATGTATTCGCGCTGACGGCATTCGTACCATCGACCGGATCGTTGCTATTTCAACTACGGGACGCGCGCCCAAGAACGATCCGGCCATCTTTTCCCTCGCGATGGCCGCCAAGCTAGGCGATGAAGCCACGCGACGCGCTGCGTACGCGGCACTGCCCCAGGTCTGCCGCATCGGCACGCACCTGATGCACTTCGCGGAGTACACGCAAGGCTTCGGCGGTTGGGGCCGTGGCATGCGCCGAGCAATCGGTGCGTGGTTCAACGGCAAGCCAGCCTCCGAGCTCGCGTTCCAGCTCGCGAAGTACCAGTCGCGTGATGGTTGGTCGAACCGTGATCTGCTGCGTCTCGCGCACCCGCGTGCGGCGTCGCCGTCACACGACCGGCTGTTTGCGTGGGCGGTGAAGGGCGATCTGCCGGACGGCGCGAAGGACGATCCAGCTCTCGAGCTGATCGTCGCGATGACCGAGCTGCGCCGCATGGACGATGTCCTTGCCGGTGCACGCCTGATCCGCGAGAAGAAGCTGCCACGTGAGTGTGTCCCGACCGAATGGCTAACGTTCCCCGAGGTCTGGGATGCACTGCTCTCTGCCATGCCGATGACGGCCATGATCCGCAATCTGGCGACGATGACTCGTGTTGGTTTGGTCACCCAGGCCTCGCATGCAACCAACACGATCGTCGGCCACTTGCGCGATCCTGCTCGTCTGAAGCAGGCACGCGTGCAT
Organism: Kofleriaceae bacterium; assembly: GCA_043786265.1. Taxonomy (GTDB): domain Bacteria; phylum Myxococcota_A; class Polyangia; order Haliangiales; family Haliangiaceae; genus JABFXX01. The sequence continues at coordinate 3,146 of JAYVWH010000563.1, forward strand.
CCGCTTGCCGTGCTCGCTGCGCTCCTGACTTACAAGCAGGGACGCGGTATGCGCGGCAGCGGCACCTGGCAGCCTGTCGCAAAGATCGTCGACGCTCTCGATGCCGCCTTCTACGCGAGCTTCGGGCTCGTCGAGCCAGCGGGTAAGCGAATGCTTCTCGCCCTCGACGTCTCGGGTTCGATGGGAGCGGGCGTTGTCGGTGGTGTCCTCGGTCTGACGCCGCGAATCGCGAGTGCCGCAATGGCACTCGTGACCGCCGCCACAGAGCGTGATCACACGTTCGTCGCTTTCACGGCGGCGGGCGGTGGTTACGGTGGTCGTCCCCGTACGGGGCTTCGCCCCGTTTCGGGGGGTGCTCCGGGTATCACGACGCTATCGATCTCGCCGCGCCAGCGGCTGGACGATGTGTGTCGCGAGCTCGAAGCACTGCCGATGGGTGGTACCGACTGCGCCCTGCCGATGGTGTGGGCGCAGAAGCACCGCATCGATGTAGATCAGTTCGTGATCTACACCGACAACGAGACATGGGCAGGATCCGTGCACCCTGCCCAGGCTCTGCGGGCTTACCGTGAGGCACGGGGCATTTCAGCCAAGCTGGTCGTGGTTGGAATGACGTCGAACGGGTTCAGCATTGCTGACCCCAACGACGCCGGCATGCTCGACGTTGTCGGTTTCGACACGTCGACGCCGCCGGTCATCGCCGACTTCGCTCGCGCGTAGTGCTTGCACTACAAGCTTGATGTGAAGGCGCGGCTTGCGACAGCTGCTGGTGGGGGCAACTCCACCGGCATTTGGGACTGAAGCTAAGCTGGTGCTAGCGGCCGTTTGTTAAACGGAAGGATGTTGGTTCGATTCCAACCAGTCCCGCTTCTGCGGGCCGAAGGGTAGTTGGTTACCGTAACTATAACGGGCCTAAGGTAGCGACGCTGGAGTGATCCAGATAGCGAAGCAGCAGGCTGTCGCGCGTGCTCGTCACGCGTGCAAAGGCTCTGGTGGCTGGCCAGCTTCGCTGGCGCCCCAGGCCACAGCTCATTTGCGTGCCCACTGCTCGACGGTCGCTTCGGCGATGGGCGAGTAAGAGCGCCGGCGCGAAAGCGCCACCCAACTCCAAGCACTTGTCCGTCTTTGTCCGTGTCGAACAGCAGTTAGTTCGCTGGTTTCTCGAACCAGCTACGCGGGTGCAAATCCCGCCACGGATGCGAATGCACCGACGCTGTCCGCGTCGAACAGTAGCCAGTTCCCTGGTTTTTCAACCCAGGTACGCGGGTGCAAGTCCCGCCGCGGACGCCGCAGTGATCTCTGGTGAGACAACGATCGGACGCGTTAACCACGCCTCTGGTCCGTTCGTTAGGCGCGAACGAATGATGGGTTCGATTCCCTCCGCTGCGACTACTTCGATCAGATCGAAATGCACACGCCACCGTTCCATGGATGGGACACAAGCTTGCGAAGCTTGCTGGCTGAGGTTCAACTCCTCACGGTGGTACCAAGCGGGCCGATGATGCTCGGTTACCGATCTGTAAAGTCGGCGGGTCGTGAAAACGATCAGCTACCCGAGCATCACACCTTGTCCTAAAGGACGCGTCGCCTCTAAGGTCCGCGAGTCGCTCGAGGACTCGCTCCTCGCGGTCGTCTTCGCGGCGAATTGTCCGCCTAGCTGCGGCCCACGCAGCCGTTCGCAGTCCGTGCAGGGCACAGCCGCGGCCCATACCCGCGTGCTTGATGGTTCGAGTCCATCGGCTGCGACCTCGAACTTATCGACACTCGCTTCTCGATTCTCGGGGTCATTCCCCGATCGCAATGCCTCCGGTCACGACGCGAGCTCGCTCGGCGAGACAGCGTACGGAACGAGGCTAGCTCGCCCGGCGAGACGGATCGGTTCGACTCCGATCCATTGCGGCCAACAGGCGTAGTTCAATTACAGAACGGCGACTTTGCGTGACTCGTTCGTACCTTGATACGTGCGTGCGAGTTTCAGAACAGCGGGAGCGCGCAAGCGCGTACGCGTCGGAAGATTTTGCCCGCTGCGCGGGCCGCCGTTGATGCTTATCGTTAACCCGTCAGGTGCTGGTGCAAATCCAGCCGTCTGCGCCTTTTCGATCGTTGCTCTGTCTGGGAGCGCGATCACTCGAGCCTTCGGTGAACGACTGGACGCTCGAGATGTTCGGTTACGCGGGTTGCTCGCGCTGGGTCTTCCCCCTCACATCCCAGCGCGAGCTTCCGCCCGCAATTACATCGCGCGTGCTAGTGCACGGCCTCGACTCCAATTCGAGAGCGGCAGGGTGCGAATCCTTGGCGGTGTGCCTCGTCCGGTTGCTTCGGCAACTGGGCCGCCGTGTGGCAACAGAGCCGTTGGGTGATGCCCAACTTTTCAGCACGGCACCTTTCTCGGGATGTAGCTCAGTAGAAGAGCGCGCGTTTCGGATAAGCGAAGTCGGTGGTTCAGTTCCACTCATCCCGACTCAGATTTTCTAGATGTGGCCGAACAGTAAGGCGCGCGCTTTGGGAGCGTGATTTCGCAGGTGCGACTCCTGTCATCTAGACGGCAGACGTAGTTTAGCTGGGAGAACGCTAAGAGTTTTTTCGCTTCTTGTCCGCAACCGGGCCGTTGATGAGGGTTATCGAATTTGGCTCGAGAGGCGTCGGTTCGAATCCGACCGTCTGTCCCGTTCTTCTCTCGTCGCACGTGCGGCGATTTTCCGCCTGTAACTCAACAGCAGAGAGCTCGCTCGATAAGCGGGTGGTTGGAGGTGCAAATCCTTCCAGGCGGACTGTGGTCGAAGCCAAAGTAGACGCGGCACGAGGTCGTGACCCTCGGCGTAGCCGGTGCGAGTCCGGTCGATCACCCCATGGGAGTGTTGACGGTGTAGATACCGATCCTGTCTGTAAAGCAGCGAGCCCTCGGGCCAACTGGGTGCAAGTCCCAGCACTCCCACCACGCGTCGTGATCTCGATCGCAAGCCCCGGCAAGCCGGGCCGCGCAGCAGCGCCGAAGGCGGTGCGGAGGTTGATCTCGAGATCGACGTCGACGCACATGCCGCCGTAGACCAACGGCAGAGTCTCTAGCCCGAGGCGCTAGGTAGTGTCGGTTCGAATCCGACCGGCGGCACTTCAGTTTTTCGTTCTCTCCAATGCCGCCGTAGACCAATGGCAGGAGTCACCGCGTTCAGAACGCGTTCAGTGTCGGTTCGAATCCGACCGGCGGCACCGTCGCCCGCAATTTCGCGGGCCGTTTGAAAGGAGGCATGCCGTGACGCATGTCGAGTCTACCCGCACGCTCCTGCTGACGCAGGGTTACGAGCCAATCCAGATCATCTCCTGGCAGCGTGCCGTCACGCTGCTGGCTCTCGACAAGGTCGACGTCATCGAGGAGTACGAGACCGAGATCCGCGCTCCGTCGATGGTGGTCCGCGTCCCGGCCGTTGTTCGGCTGCGCAAGATGTTTCGCCGTCACTCCAAGCCGGTGAAGTTCTCGCGCGTGAACATCTACGCGCGTGACAACTACCGCTGCCAGTACTGCGCGCTCAAGTGCTCGATCGACGAGCTCACGTACGACCACGTCGTGCCGCGCTCCGTCGGTGGCAAGACGACGTGGGAGAACATCGTGTCCGCTTGTTACCTGTGCAACCGCGGCAAGGCGAACCGCACGCCGGTGCAGGCAGGCATGAAGCTGCGCTCCACGCCGGCTCGTCCGACCTGGATGCCGAGCGTCCAGATCCGTGTGAGCACTTCGTCGGTTCCAGACGCGTGGCGTGACTACGTGTACTGGACGGCCGAGATCGATGGCGACGAGGGCGACGTCGTTGACTAAAGAACGCTCGCGCGTGCCGACGGCAATCGGCACGCGCTCTGGGGGACTAGTCGGTTCCGGATACGTCTAGTGACGTTGGCTGATTGTCTCTCAGTCTCAGGCGAGTGCGATCCTCGTCGGAACCGCCGTTTCTTCATGGGGGAGCCAGAAGGCTGGAGCACTCGCTTGCACCGAGAGCTTCGCGGGAGCGTTACCCGTCTCCTCCACCATCATCGGGACCAGTTCACCTGGGGGTGATGTCGTACTTACAATTCGACTGCGGTGGGTTCGATTCCCACGGTCCTGACCACAGCGCCGCTGCACGTAGATCGTGACCCGGGATTCCGAATCCTGGTGAGGTGGTGCGATTCCTCCCAGCGGCACTACCGGCATCGCCGACGGAGCTAACGTTCTGTGAAGCGGTCGAGTAGGATGGCCGGTCATGCTGTTCCGATTCGAGAACGGCACGATGGAGCCACTGCCTGATCCACCGGCGGAGTTTCCTTGCACGTATACGCCGGAAAGCGCGCCGATCTGCACTGACCGTTCACCGTGACCCAAGCGGCACGCTACAGTCCCGGCGTGCACCGCGTTCTCGCCGGTTTGTTCGCGCTGAGCGCCGCATGCTCGCCCCCGGCGTCGCGGAGACTGGCGTCGGTCAAGCCGAAGCTGGTCGTGCTGGTCGTCATCGATCAGTGGCCGAGTTGGATCTTCACGCAACAGCGCCACCTGTTCGGTGGCGGCATCGGCCGGATGTTGCGCGAGGGCGCGATCATCGACGCGGCCGAGCTGACGTATGCGAACACGTTCACGGCGCCTGGCCACGCCACGCTCGGCAGCGGCGTCGTGCCACGCGACACGGGCATCGTCGGAAATTACTGGTATCGCCGCACTGAAGGCCGCGATCGTCCCGCTGAGTACGACCGCGACGCGCCACCACTGACCGTTGGACCACCGCTCGCGGGCGTCGCGCTGTCACTGGAGGACAGCGCGTCGGGCAAGGCGCTTCGCGTCGATGGCGTCGCAGATGCACTGCGCGCTGGCAGCGCCGCAAGCAAATCGGTCTCGGTGTCACTGAAGTCGCGCGCCGCGTGTCTCGTCGCCGGCAAGCGCCCCGATCTCGCGATCTGGTACGAGCCCGGCGCCGGCGGCATGACGACGAGCGCTGCTTACGCGACCGAGACGCCCGCATGGCTACGCGATCTAGCGAAGACGTCTCCGGCCACCCGCTACTTCGACGCCGAGTGGGACGCGCGCGATCCCGCGATGCTGGCGCGCGAGACGAAGGTCCCCGATGACGCCGCCGGCGAGAATTCCAACCACGGCCTCGGTGCCGCGTTCCCGCACAAGCTCGCGGGCAACGACAAGGTCGCGTTTGCGATCCAGGAGACGCCGTTCGCCGACGAGCTCGTCGCCCAGACAGCGCGCGTCGCCATCGACGCGCTCCAGCTCGGTCGCGATGAACACCCCGACTTTCTCGCGATCAGCTTCAGCGCGCATGACTACGTCGGGCACGGCTGGGGCCAGGAGTCATGGGAGGAGCTCGATCTGACGCTCCGCCTCGACGATCTGATCGGTGCCCTGATGGCGGATCTCGACGCCAAGGTGGGCGTGCACGAGTGGGCACTAGTGCTCACAAGTGATCACGGTGCGACTCCGCTCGTCGAGCGCGCGAAGACACCATCGCCGCGTCGCATTCCGAACAAGGAAATCGAAGATGCCGCGCAGAAAGCGATCGAGGCGACGGTCGGCTCGCCCGGCCCGTGG
>JAYVWH010000564.1:0-2711 GCA_043786265.1 Kofleriaceae bacterium
CGCTCCCACCACGAGGGACACGGCGTACAGGGCGCCAACGAGGATCGTCGGTCCGGCGAGGTGCCCCGAGATCGCTGGAGCCGCGAATAGCAGGCCCTGCGGGCTCACCGACATCGTCGTCGATAGAACGCCCATCTGCTCAAGCAGCAGCGGCGCCGCTACGCCACCCGCCATCAGTGCTGCGATCGTGACGGGTGAGCCGAGCAGCGAGAACCGTGGCGTGAGCACCATCGCCATCGCGAGCGACGCCGCGACACCGGGCGCGATCAAGATCGGCGAGAACATACGAGCGAGCACGAGGACGATCACCGTGTTCGCGAGGACCACCAGTCCCGGCTTGGGCAGCTTGGCGCGCACCGCATGCAACGCAACGAGTCCGTCGAGGAGGAAGAAGAGCATCAGGACGGGCACGTACGGTGAAGCAGGCGGTGCGATCCACCACAGCAGTGGAATGAAGAACAACGCACCGAACACCGCCCACAAACCTGCCTTCGCCACCGCGCGCGCATCGCGGATATCGTCGTCGGCCATCGCCACTTTCACTTCCGGCGGCGTCTCGCGTGGCGGTTCGAGCATCAGACGCGCGACCAGCTCGGCCGCACCCGCCAGTGCGGGATCCAGAGCGAGCGCACTACCGGCCTCCCGCATCGCAATGCGGCGATTGTCCGGACTATCAGACGTAGAGAACGCGGCGCGAGCATGATCGAGATGCGTGCGCGCGAGCTCGCGGCGCAACGCAAGATCGCGATCTCCGTCGAGGAAGCGCTCGACGCCCTCACCGAGCTCGCGCGCTGTCTGCACGCGATCCTCGCGGCCCGTCGCGGTCGCCTTCGCGCACAGCGCATCGAGCTCGGGCGGGATGTCACGCGTGGGCACTCGCACCGACGGACGCGAGTCACGCGCTTCGAGTGCGTGCTGCATGCCCGCCGGGCCGCGCGGGTGAAGCGGCTCACCGGCGAGGATCTCGAACAGCAAGCATCCGAGCGTGTACACGTCGGAACGGCCATCGATGTCGCCGGCACCACGGACTTGTTCAGGTGACATGTAACCCGGCGTGCCGATCGCTGTGCCCGCGCGTGTCGCATGCTCGCCGCTGCTGCTGCTGCCGATGTCTGCGAACTCTCCGTCCTCTTCACCGATGATCTTCGCGACGCCCCAGTCGAGCACGTAGGTCTCGCCGTAATCGCCGAGCATGATGTTATCGGGCTTGAGATCGCGATGAACGATGCCGCGCACGTGAGCGAACTCGACAGCGAGGCACACGTCGGCGAATGCACGCAGAACTTTTTGGAGCGGCACGCGATCGCGATCCTCGAGGAGCTTCGCGAGTGACGTTCCCGTGAGCTTCTTCATCACGAAGTACGGCAGCCCATCCCCATCGCGACCGATCTCGTGGACCGGAACGATCGCTGGATGCTCGAGGCGTCCTTGCACCATCGCCTCGCGCAGAAACCGCTGAATGGCTTTCTCGCTCGGGTTGGCAGCGCGCATGCGCTTGATCGCCACATCGCGTGCGATTTGCACATCACGTGCAGCCATCACCTCGCCCATGCCTCCTTTGCCGATCCGTCGCGAGATCCTGTAACGACCGCCCACGGTGGTGTCCGGTCCGGGATCCGGCCGGTCCTCGCCCGGCAGTTCCTCGCCGGTTATCGCGACCTTGATGGTCGGCTGGTCGGCCTTGTCGGTCATGAGACCAGGATACCGAACACCATTCGCGCATGCGCGCTCTCGTCACATCGAGACGTAACAACGTCTCCTCGGGTAGTGGCTCCTCGAGTAGCCGCGTCAACCGGACGCGGCACTTGTCATGCAGAGGTTTGTGTCGCGCTGCTGCTTTCGGCGCGCAACTGGTCTACCTACCCCCGCATAGCTTATGAACACCACCCGCTTCCTCCTCCTCGCGCTGCTCGGCACAGCATGTGTCGACGCGAAACCCGAAGAGCTGGATCTCGCAGACGCCGACGTCGTCGCGAACATTCCGGGCGGTGGTGCCGCTGATTCGCCGAGCTGGGATGTCGCCGACACGCTCCACGCGAACGAGCGCCTCGTCGACTTCGCGAACGCGAACCAGCGCAAGGTCCACTCGCTGTGGATCGCGGGCAGCAACAATAACCGCGTGCCGCTCACGATCAGCGCGCGCGCCTCCGACGGCAACTCTGTTCGGCTCGCGGTGCTCGGTCCGATCGTCAATGGTGCGCGCGCCGTGCTCGGCGCCGATGGCTACTCCACGGCGAAGCGCTCCGCGAGCGTGTCCATCGATGTCGCGACACGCGGCGAGCACGTCATCGTTGTCGGCTCACACGACCTCTCGACGGAAACATTCTACGAGATGACCGCACAGTGCGACGACTGTGCGTCGCGCGTCGACGTGCTCGCGACCCCCAAGTCCTTCAGCCTTGTCGGTGATTCGCACGGCGTCGTGCAGATGCTGCTCGGCGACGTGATGCTCGGCTACAACGCCGATGTCGAGGTCGAGCTGTGGGCCTCGCCGCCGATGCAGGGCTGGGCCGCGACGAAGATCGGGAGCTCGATCGCTTCGGGCACGCAGGTCAACGCGATCGTGCCCGCCAGCGTGACCGCCGGCGACGACCTCCGCCTCGTCGTGCGCGAGCCTGGTGGTCGCATCCTCGATAGCGGCATCACCACGCGCTACGCCCCGACGCCGTCCGCGTTCGCGCGTCTCGACCACATCATGTATGGGGATATCG
>JAYVWH010000565.1:0-1753 GCA_043786265.1 Kofleriaceae bacterium
GCCTGGCGGATCATGCCCTGCGCTTCGCTGTGCTCGGGGTACGCGGCCTCGACCTCCTGGAACTTCGTGATCGCGGCGGTGTAGTGATCGGCCCAGTACAGCTCGAGACCCTGCTCCCACAGCTTGTTGGTCTCGCTCGGCTTTGGCTCGATCTTGCCGTCCTTGATCAGCTCCTTGAGCGTCGCGGACGCGACGAGGAAGTTGAAGCCCTGGATCTCGCTCTCGTTACCGAACGTCGCGAGACCGACGACGTTGCCCTTGAGGTCGAGTGCAGGACCGCCCGAGTTCCCGTGCGTGATCGGCGCGGAGATCTGGAGGATCGGCTCGCCGGTGCTCGCCTTCTTGAGCGAGCTGATCGTACCCTCCGTGATCGACGCTTGGAGCTGCGATTTCTCGTCGAGCAACGTTTTCATGTCGGCGACACCTGGGTAGCCGAGCACCACGATCTGGTCGGCGATCTGCGTGCGGCCCGAGTCCCCGATCGCGAGGGTCGGTGCGTTCTCGCACTTGACCTTGATGATCGCTGCGTCGCGGCCGCTGCCAGGCTTGCCGTATTGCTTGATCTCGTAGTCGAGCTTGTCGCCGTTGGGCAGCACGACGTACGCCCGCTTCTCGAGATTGACCAGCTTGATCTGCGCCAGCAGATTCTTGATCTGCTCGTCGTTCATGCGCTCGATCTGCTTGGCGAACTCCTTCTCGATGTCGTGCAGCAACATCTTGTAGAGCTGGTCCTCGGCGGCCTTATCGCCGTCGTGGATGTCGGACACGACGTGCGCGTTCGTGGCGATGTAGCCATCGGGCGTGATGAAGAAGCCGGTGCCGGTGCCGCCGATCGCTTGCTGCACCTGCTCGCCGAAGATCGTGTAGGTCGCGATGTACGCACCCCACACGCGGACGACCGACGGCTTGGCCTCCATCGCGATCTTCTGCTGCGGGCCGGGTTGGGCCGCCGCGACCGCGACCCAGGCAAGCACCCAGGCACACGCGGCAGACACCAGGCGTCTCGGCGATCCCATTTCGCCCGCATCGTACCGTATCCTCACCGTAGTGGGCTTCGGCATTGACCGCCGCGCGCGCAGCCGAAAGGCTGGCGGATGGTTCCGCAAGGGACCCGATGCGCGCGAGGTCGGCGAACGCGTCAGCCGCCTGATCCGGCGTGTCATTCTTGACCGCATCGATCGGGCAGGGTGGAGCAAGGACCGCTATGTCGTCGACCTGCGGCTGTTCGCGGGCGGCCCGGTCGCCACGCTCACCGTCGAACCCGACGCCGAGCTCTGGCTCCGTGGCGAGACCGCATCGCTGGGGCCGGGCTACCACGTCGAGCTGGTCACGCGTCTCGCGCCGCTGCTCGCCGAGCTCGAGTTCGCGTGGGTAGAACCAACCGACCTCGCGTCGACCCAGGCTGCGGCGTGCGCATGGCTCGCCGCCGAGCTTGCCGCCAGCACCTCCGTGCGGTTCGGGCTACCCGACAATCGGCGGTTTAGGGTCGCAAGGCCTGGCTTTGCCGGGCCGCGCAGCGGCGCCGAAGGCGGCGCGCAGTGGATCGACCCGCCGCTGGTCACCCCGATGGGGCCGCGGGATGCGGCGTGGTGCGCCGCCGTGCGCTCCGACCCGACGCGCGCCAAAGATGCGTTCCCGTGGTGGGATTCTGGACCGGGGCGCGTCGAGCTCGCGCGCGCACTGCTCGCGATGTGGATCGACGTGCCGTGGCGCGAGCCGCTCGACGGGGAGGAACGCGAGGTCATGAAGCGGG
>JAYVWH010000566.1:0-2693 GCA_043786265.1 Kofleriaceae bacterium
CGTCGCGCCGCGCGAAGCCGAGCAGTGACTTCGTCAGCATCGCAGACCGCTCGGTCACGTCATCGATCATCCGCAGTGACGACAGCTTCTTCGCATCGGTTTCCCCATGCGCGAGCTCGGCCGCCACCAGCTTGATGCCGAAGATGAGATTATTGAAGTCGTGGGCGATGCCGCCTGCAAGTGTGCCGATCGCCTCGAGCCGCTGGGCATGCTGCAGCCGCTTATCCGACTCCGCGCGCGCGTCCTCGGCCAGCGCCTCGCGCGTAACATCGAAAAACGCGACCACGACGTGTGTGATCACCCCTGCCGGGTTCATCACCGGGCGGCCAAAAGTGCGGACGTAGACCACGGTGCGGTCGGGCCGGCGAATCATGATGTCGTCCACCACGACGACCTGCTTCTCCTGCAGCGCGCGCACGAACGGCAGCTGCTGCTCCGGGTACGGTTTTCCGTCGCGGGTCAGGATTCCATATGGCTCGGCATATCCGCCGACGGCGGCGTCGTCGCGCCCGCCCTGCCCCATGATCTCCGTGAACGTCCGATTCGCGTAGACGAACTCGCCGCCGGGCGCGCGGGCGACCCACAAGCCAACGGGCAGGTCATCCGCGACGGCGTGGATGATCTCGTGATCAGACGGAACGTCGACGGGCACGGAGATCGTGTTTATCACGAGACAGCCCCAGGGAGCCGTTCAATGACCGCTGGCGGCCGCGCCAAAGCGCTGGAGCAGCTTTGCGAGGTCGTCGGCGTGTTCCTCCTCCTTGGCGAGGATCGACTCCATCATCCGGCGCGTCGTCGGATCGTCGTTGCCAAGCCATCGGATAATCTCCGAATAGGTCGCGATCGCGATGCGCTCTGCAACCAGGTCCTCGCGGATCATCTCGTCGAGCGTCTCGACATCCTTGTAGTCAGCGTGCGCACGCGTCTTGAGCCCATCCGGATCGAAGTTGGGCTTGCCGTTGAGCTCGGTGATCCGCTTCGCGATCTCGTCCGCGTGCACTTGCTCCTCGTTGGCGTGCTCGAGGAACTCGTTCGCTACCGCCTCCGCATGGATTCCCTGCGCCAGGTAGTAGTGGCTCCTGTAACGCAGCGTGCACACGATCTCCGTCGCCAGCGCCTCGTTGAGGACCTCGACGACCTTCTCGCAGTCCGCCCGGTAGTAGTTAGTCACCGCGCCGTCCTCCATCTTGTCCCGGGCGCGGCGGCGAATCTCTTCGATGTCAGCCTTGAAGGTGTTCATACCCCTAGGCCCTCCAAGAACTGCGCCTTCTCGGAACTGCGCGCGCCGTCGACACACGGGCGCGGTGGCCCGGTAGGATGGAGCCGCTGTGCTGCGCTGGCCTGGTAACTTCCTACACTTCCTCTACCTGCTGCTCGTCACGATCGTCTGTGCTGTCGTCTACGGCATTGCTCGACTCGGGATCGCGCTGTTCATCTGGGGACCACGGCGCGCTCGCGCTCTCGGTACGCTTCGCGGCTGGATGCTCAAGCAGTCGATGAGCACGCTCGGAGCGACGTTCATCAAGATGGGCCAGGTGATGAGCACGCGGCCCGATCTGTTCTCGCCCGAGGTCATCGAGCAACTGCGCACGCTCCAGGACAAGATCCCGCCATTCAAAGTCTCGAAGATCAAGTCGACGATCGAGGAGGACCTCGGCAAGCCCGTCGGCGAGCTGTTCAGCGAATTCGACGATGTGCCCGTCGCCGCCGCAAGCGTGGCGCAGGTGCACCGCGCGCGCCTGAAGGACGGCAAGGAAGTCGCAGTCAAGGTCCTGCGCCCGGGCGTACGCCGGAAGGTCGAACGCGACGAGGCGATCCTGATCGGCTTCGCGCGTGTGATCGCGCTGCATCCGAAGTGGAAGCGTAACGATCCGGTAGGCCACACGCGTCACTTCATCGAGGCCATCCACGACCAGACCGACCTCAAGATCGAGGCCGAAAACTACAAGCGCTTCCACGCGAACTTCGCAGGTGCCGTGGGCGTGCGGTTCCCGGCGATTCATCACGACCTCTCGTCGAGCCGTGTGCTCACGATGGAGTTCGTGCGCGGCACCAAGGTCGATGCGCTGCCCCCGGGCAAGTACCCCAAGCTCGCCCAATCGGTCCGCATGACGTTCTTCCGCATGTGCTTCGAGCACGGCTTCGTCCATGCCGACCTTCACCCCGGCAACATGGTCGTGCAGGACAACGAGGAGCTCGTGATCTACGACTGCGGCCTCGCGAAGCTGCTGCACGAGGATGTCCTGATCCAGTTCATCGACATGACAAAGTGCATCGCGATGGGTACCCCCGACGACATCGTCGCGCACCTCAAGCGCTTCCACACGTACATCGGCGCGATCGACTGGGAGGCGCTGCGCGTCGAGGTCGAGGCCTTCGCAACGAAGTTCCGCGGCAAGGACACAGCGAAGCTCGAGTACAGCGAGCTGATCGGCGAGATGTTCGCGATCGGACGCAAGCACCAGGTCCGCCCGGTCACCGACATGATGCTCGTGTTCGTCGCACTGGTGACGGCGCAGGGCATCGGCAAGATGCTCGAGCCCGAGCACAACGTGTTCGGTGCGGTCGCGATGTTCCTGATCCCGATCTTGCAGAAGCGCAACGAGAAGGTGCCTGACACCGTCGAAGCGCGACGCGCGACCGCGACTGCGTGACAAAAGCGATGACGACTTCGTCGAGGGTCGTGGCACCAT
>JAYVWH010000567.1:0-3870 GCA_043786265.1 Kofleriaceae bacterium
TGCGAGCTCGGCGCCCCGCGTTGGCGACACCGTCCAGGTATGGCTCGATCCAAAGGCGATCCACGTGTTCTACGGCTCGGCCGAGGTCCGCCTGTGAAGGCCGCCGCGGCACTGCTCGTGCTCGCCGTCGCGGCGTGCGGGCAGTCGCGCGACCAAGGGGTCGTGCTGTGGCACGCGTACACCGGCGGCGAGCGCGATGCGCTCGAGGCAACCGCCGCGACGTGGAACGCCGCGCACCCCGAGACTCCGCTCACGCTGGTCGCGGTCCCGCATGACTCGTTTGCCGACAAGCTGACGAGCGCGATCCCCCGCGGCAACGGTCCCGACCTGTTCATCTACGCCGACGACCGCATTGGTGCGTGGGCCGACGCGGGAACGATCGAACCGATCGAGTTCTACGTCGACGATACGCGCGCCGATCGATTCTCCGCGGAGGCCATGAACGGCATGGCGTACCGCGGCTCGCTGTGGGGCCTGCCGCTCGCGACAAAGTCGCTCGTGCTCTACGTGCGCACCGATCTCGTGCCGCACCCGCCAACGACGACCGCCGAGCTGATCGCACTCGCACCGGCGATGAAGAAGACGGGCGGCTTCGCGGTCGCCTATGCGAACGCCGACCTCTACGGCCACGCACCGTGGCTACACGGCTTCGGTGCACAGATCGTCGATGCAGCGGGTAACTTGACGCTCGCCACGCCCGAGGCCGCGAATGCGATGGCGTTCGCACGGACATTAGTTGCCGACGGTATCGCGCCCGGTGATGCGCAGGGCCCGACGGTGGCGAGCCTGTTCAACGCCGGTCGCGCAGCGACAGCGATCTCCGGCCCGTGGTTCATCGCCGACATCGCGCCCGGTGTCCCCTGGCAGGTCGTCACGCTGCCCGTGATCACCGAGACGGGCAAGCCGGCGGCGCCGTTCCTGGGCGTCGAGAGCGTGCTGATGAGTGCGTACGCGCACGACAAGACCGCCGCGTTTGCCGTGATGGATGCACTGACGAGCGATGCCGCCGCGGTCGTGCGCGCGCGCGACGCCCGCCAGGTGGTCGCCAATCCCGCCGCCTATGACGACCCCGCTGTCGCGAAGGACACGGTGCTCCGCACGTTCCGCGCCCAGCTCGCGCACACCGTGCCGATGCCGAAGGTCCCCGCGATGCGCATGGTGTGGTCGCCGTACCAGAACGCGCTTGGCGAGGTCCTCGCCGGTCATGCCGATCCGGGTGCGCAGCTGCTCGCCGTCGAGCGCGAAGTGAAGGGCTACCTCGTTCGATGAGCGAAGCGGCGCTCCCATTGCTGCAGCGTCAGCTGCGCGATTTCGGCGTCGGAGCGATCCTCGCGATCATCGTCGCGACCGTGGCGTTCGTCGCTGTCCGCAACACCGAGCTGGCCGCTCGCCAGATCGATCTCGCGACACGCACCGCGACTGCGCTCGCAGGTGGCGGTGCGCCGCTGCCGACCGTGCAGGGTGTGCTCGTGAGCCCGCCGGTCCCATCGCCGAAGCATCCGTATCTGCATCAACGCAAGATCCGCGACGACGGCGCCACCTGGCACGCCCTCGTCGCTGACCCCGTGCATCCCGCGCACAAGCTTTACTACGACGCCGCGACTCGCTTCGACGCCACCGGCGCAGTCGCCGAGCTCATGCGTGATGGCACCGGCCGCGCGATCGCCGCGCTCCCTGCGTGCCCCGCCGGCACGGTCGCAACACCGGCAACGCCGTGTCCGATCGCGATCGCGATCACCTCACCGGCCGCGCCCGCTCCGTATCCGTACCTCGTGATGATCGGCGTGCTCGGCCTCGGCGCCGCAATCGCCGCCGCGGGTGCGCTCGTCAGTCGACGAGCGGCACGCGTCGGTGCATTCGCGGGTGTCGCCGCGCTCGCGGTGCCGGCGATGCTGTGGCACGCGTGGATCGCGACGACAGTCATTCTGCTGATCGCGGCCGCAGTCACCTTCGCGCAGCGTGCGATGTGGACCGATCGAATCGCGTCCGCGGTCTCAGACCATCGCGCCGCATTCTCGTTCCTCGCGCCCGCGGGCGTGTCGATGATGGTGCTCGTCGCAGCGCCGTTCGTGATCGGCCTCGTCATGGGGTTCTACGATCACCACGCCGGCACCTGGAGCTTCGTCGGCATCTCGAACTTCATCGAGATCCTGTCGGGCGGTGGCCGCGAGCTCGACGACCCGCTCAACTTCTGGTTCACGCTCGGCGTCACCGTCCTGTGGACCGTGACGAACATCCTGTTCCACGTATCGATCGGCGTCGCGCTCGCACTCGTCTTGTCGCGCAAGTGGCTCCGCGGCCGCGGCGTGTTCCGCATGCTGCTGATCCTGCCGTGGGCGATCCCGAACTACATCACCGCGCTGATCTGGAAGGGCATGTTCACGAAGGAGTACGGCGCGATCAACATGCTGCTCCACGAGGTCGGCCTCGACGGTGTGTCGTGGTTCACGTCGTTCTCTACCTCGTTCGGCGCGAACGTCGCCACGAACACGTGGCTCGGCTTCCCGTTCATGATGGTCGTCGCGATCGGTGCGCTCGAGACCATCCCGCGCGAGCTCTACGAGGCCGCATCTGTCGACGGGGCTACCGCGTGGCAGCGCTTCCGCCACATCACCCTGCCCCACCTGCGTCCGGCGCTCGGACCCGCGGTCGCACTCGGTTCGATCTGGACGTTCAACATGTTCAACGTGATCTTCCTGGTGTCGGGCGGCAAGCCCAACAACTCGACGAACATTCTGGTCACCGACGCATATCGCTGGGCCTTCGAGCGCGGCGAGCGCTATGGCATGGCAGCCGCGTACGGCACGGTGATCTTCGGAATCCTCCTGCTGTGGACCGTGTTCGGCACGCGCATCGTGCGCCGCAAGGAGGACGCGTGAACGACCGGCGTCCCAATCGATTCTGGTGGGTGCTCGCGTACGTCGCGCTGATCCTCGTGTGCGCCGTCGTGCTCTACCCCGTCCTCATCGTCTGCAAGAAGGCGTTCGAGCCGGGCCGCCACTTCGCGCTATCGCCGTCGCCGGTGCCTCACGCCTTCACGCTCGATCACTTTCGCGATCTGCTCAGTGCTCGCGGCGGTCACGGCGAGCTGCTGTTCCTGCGCCACACGATCAACTCGGTTGTCGTCTCGCTCGCGACGACCGTCGTCGGTGTCGTCCTATCCTGCACGGCCGCCTACGCCCTCTCGCGATTCCGGTTCCCCGGCCGCAAGGCGGGCCTGACCGCGTTCCTCGTCGTGCAGATGTTCCCGGCGACTCTGCTGCTGCTGCCGCTCTACGTCATCCTCGACAAGCTCGGCCTGCTGAACTCGCTGACCGGGCTCGTGCTCGTCTACTCGACGACCGCGATCCCGTTCTGCGTGTGGACCCTCAAGGGCTACTTCGACACCCTGCCGCGCGAGCTCGAGGAAGCCGCGCGCATCGATGGTGCGTCGCAGTGGATGATCTTCCGCAAGATCATCTTGCCGCTCACGCGTCCCGGCATCGCGGTGACGGCCCTGTTCTCGTTCATGACCGCGTGGAACGAGTTCATCATGGCGTCGACCTTCATGACCGACGAGAGCAAGTACACCTTGCCGGTCTTGATCCAGTCGAGCGTCGGCCAGTTCAGCGCCGACTGGGGACTGTTCGCCGCGGGTGCGATCGTCACCAGCGTCCCCGTGATGATCGCTTTCTACGTGCTGCAGAAGTATCTGGTCGGCGGTCTCACCGCCGGCGCCGTCAAAGGCTAAGTAGCGAAACGGTGCCCCGACCCCAACTTGCGGGCTAGATGCAATGCCGGTCGGATAAGCAGGAAGCCGGATCATTTCGATCCCTTCCGCCGCTTCCGCGCGTAGTTGCTCATCTTGATCTTCACCGCTCTGGGATAGCG
>JAYVWH010000568.1:0-3683 GCA_043786265.1 Kofleriaceae bacterium
TCCCGAAGGCGCGCATCGTCGCGAGCAACGACCTCGACGAGCACCTGATCGGCAGCATCCAGGATCAAGGCGGCCGCATCGATACGTGGGGCGTCGGCACCAAGCTGGTGACCGCGTATGACCAACCCGCGCTCGGCGGCGTCTACAAGCTCGGCGCGGCACGCGACGAGAACGGCGTGTGGCGCGAGTCGATCAAGCTATCGGAGCAGCCGATCAAGATCTCCAACCCTGGCGTTCTCCAGGTCCGTCGCTTGCGTCTGGGCGGCGAGCTCGTCGGCGACATCATCTATGACAGCGAGCATGGCTGCGCTGCGCCGTGCCGCCTCCATGACATCGAGGATCCACTGCGCGCGCCGATCGAGCCGCCCCACGACACCGCCGACGATCTACTCACCACCATCATGACCGCTGGCAAGGCGGTCACGCTGCCCGGCCTCGAAGCGGCCCGAGCACGTGCGACCGCAGACCTTACCTCGCTGTCGATCCGCACCAGGCGCTTCCTCAACCCGCAGCCCTATCCAGTCGGACTCGACGCGCACGTTCACCGACGCAAGCAAGAGCTGATCGCGGCTGCTCGTAAGGGTCACCCCCATGCATGATCCTTTGATCTTCTCGACCGCAGCGTACGACTACCTCGCGCAAAGCATCGCGAAGCTAGGGTGCTGGGAGCTCGGCCTGCTCGAGCGGCAATCGTTCCCCGACGGCGAGAACTATCGCCGGATCGTGACCGATCCTGCCGACCGCGACGTGATCCTCGTCGGCGGCACGGTCGACGATTCCGCCGCGCTCGAGCTGTTCGACCTCGCGTGTGGGCTCGTGAACTACGGCGCGTACCGCATGCGCCTCGTCATTCCGTATTTCGGGTACTCGACGATGGAGCGCGCCTCCAAGCCCGGTGAGATCGTGACCGCGAAGACACGCGCCCGCGTGCTCAGCTCGATCCCGATGGCGAGCCGCGGGACGCAGGTGTTCCTGCTCGACCTGCACGTCGGCGCGATCGCACATTACTTCGAGGGCGGCATCCGGCCGATCCACGTGTACGGTAAGGACGTCGTTACAAGTTCGGCGCGCCGCCTCGGCGGTAACGACTTCGTGCTTGCATGTACCGACGCTGGTCGCGCCAAGTGGGTCGAGTCGCTCGCCAAGGATCTCGCCGTCGATGCGGCCTTCGTCTACAAGCGCCGGCACTCCGGTACCGACACCGAGGTCACCGGCGTGTCCGCGAACGTCACCGGCAAGCACGTCATCATCTACGACGACATGATCCGCACCGGCGGCTCGCTGATCAACGCAGCGCGCGTCTACCGCGACAACGGTGCCACCAAGATCGACGCGATCGCGACGCATGGCGTGTTCCCGGCCGACAGCTTGGCCCGGATCCAGGCGAGCGGCCTGTTTGGCCAGGTGATCACCACCGACAGCCATCCTCGCGCGGTCGCGCTCGCCGGAGAATTTCTTCGCGTCGAAAGCATCGACACACTTCTGACCGAGCATCTGAAATCCAACCGGTAGGGGCATCATGAGATTGATCAAGGTCGCCGTGGCGTGTGTGAACCAGACGCCGTTCGCATGGGAAGCCAACTTCTCGCATCTGCGTATGGCCATCGACCACGCACGTGCGGAGGGCGCCAGCCTCCTGTGTCTGCCCGAGCTGGCGATCACCGGGTATGCGTGCGAGGACGCGTTCTTCATGGACGGCCTGCAGGACATTGCGTTCTCGCAGCTCGACGCGCTCGCCCCGCTCACCAAGGGGATGGTCGTGTGTGTCGGCGTGCCCGTGTTCCACGAGAAGGCGCTCTACAACGCCGCCGCGATCCTGGCGGACGGCAAGATCGTCGGCTTCGCCGCGAAGCAGTTCCTCGCCGCCGACGGCATCCATTACGAGCCGCGCTGGTTCAAGGCGTGGCCTGCCGGCGAGCTCGACTGGCTCGAGCGCACCGACGACGATGGCTCGATGCGTCGCTATCCGATCGGCGACCTCGTGTTCGACATCGGCGATGTCCGCGTCGGTTTCGAGATCTGCGAGGACGCGTGGGTCGCGAATCGCCCGGGTGTCGACCTCGCGCTGCGCGGCGTCGATGTCATGTGCAACCCGTCGGCATCGCACTTCGCATTCTCCAAGTTCCTCGTGCGCCAGCGATTCGTCGTCGAGGGTTCGCGCGCGTTCGGTGTCGCCTATCTGTACTCGAATCTCATGGGCAACGAGGCCGGGCGCGTCGTGTACGACGGTGGCGGCCTGATCGCATCGGGTGGCGAGCTACTCGCGCGCGGCAAGCGGTTCTCGTTCCATGACGTCGAGCTCGCGACCGCTGTGATCGACATCGACGGCAATCGTCGCGAGCAGGTACGTCGTGGCAGCCATCGCCCACGCCACGATGCGGAAGAGCTCGTGATCGAGCATCCGTTCGTGTGGCCGCATCGCAAGCCCGAAGCGATCCGGCCCCAGGAGAGCACCTGGGAGGACCGCGCGTCGCTGCGCGAGGAAGAGTTCGCCCGCGCGGTCGCGCTCGGGCTGTGGGACTACCTGCGCAAGAGCCGCGCACAGGGCTACGTCGTGTCGCTGTCAGGCGGCGCCGACTCCGCCGCGTGCACCGTGCTCGTGGCGTTGATGGTCCAGATCGCGTTTCAGGAGCTCGGGGCTGGTGGCGTGCGGCAGCATTTGCCGTGGTGTCGTCGCCTGATCGAGGTGATGGACAAGGGCGGTGGAGCGACGGCTGCGGTCGGGGCGCTACTCTCGTGCGCGTACCAGCCGACCGAGAACTCCGGCGCGGTCACTCGTCGCGCGGCCGAGACCGTGGCAAAGGCAGTCGGCGCCGAGTTCCACGTGCTCGATATCGACCCGATGTACAAGGGCTACATCGCGACGCTCGAGAAGGCGATCGGGCGGCCGCTGACCTGGGAGAAAGACGACATCACGCTGCAGAACATCCAGGCTCGCGTGCGCGCTCCGTCGATCTGGATGCTCGCGAACATTCGGGCGAGCGTGCTGCTCACGACCTCGAATCGGTCCGAGGCCGCGGTCGGTTACGCGACGATGGATGGCGATACCGCTGGTGGCCTGGCGCCGCTGGGTGGCATCGACAAGACCTACCTGCGCTCGTGGCTGCGCTGGCTCGAGAAGAAGAGCCTCCTCGGTCTCGACCCGATTCCTGCACTCGGCGTGATCAACTCCCAGCAGCCCACCGCCGAGCTGCGCCCGCCCGCGTCGTCGCAGACAGATGAAGCGGACCTCATGCCGTACGACTTCCTCGAAGCGGTAGAGGACTCGGCAATCCGCGACAAGCACACGCCGTGCGAGGTTTTACAGGAGCTGCTGCCGCGCTACCCCGAGCAGCCGCCGCAGCAGCTCGCGCTGTGGATCGAGCGGTTCTTCCGTCTGTGGTGCCAGAATCAGTGGAAGCGCGAGCGGTTCGCGCCCAGCTTCCACCTCGATGACCGCAACCTCGATCCGCGCTCGTGGTGCCGGTTCCCGATCCTGTCGGGCGGCTTCGAGCGCGAGCTCGCCGAGATGCGCGCGTTTGTCGCGATGGGGAAAGCTGAGCGGTGAACCAGCACACGTACGAATACCCGCGCGCAGCACTCGCGGTTGATTGTGTCGTGTTCGGCCTCGACGTGGCCGATCTCAAGGTCCTGCTGATCCAGCGCAAGCTGACGCCGTTCCAGCACACGTGGGCACTACCGGG
>JAYVWH010000569.1:0-1793 GCA_043786265.1 Kofleriaceae bacterium
CGATGATCCAAGCCTTCATCGCGCAGCCCTGAAGCCGACACGGCTGTGATCGCCCCTGGCGTTCGCACGCCCGGGTGCATTGACATCTCCGCGGAACCGCACGAATAATCGCCGCCGGAGGGGAGCATGTCCCGCACGATTGCCGCCGTTGTTGCTGTCGTGATCGCGGCGCTCACCGCGATCGCATTCTTCGTTACATCGACCAGCTTTTCCGACAAGGTCCGCAAGGACGCCGAAGGACAGCTGCGTCGTGGGCATGGTGTCGTCCAGCAGCTCGCGCAGCTGGTGGCCATCGACGTCGCGAACAAAGCCGAGCGGCTCGCCGCCGACCGCGCGTTCGTGACGGCGCTAAAGAGCGAGAGCGCAACCGAGCGCGCGAATCAGTCGCGCATCGGGTTCTCGAACTTCACCTCGAACGAGAAAGAGGGTGACGTCAAGCCCGACCTGATCGCACTCGTCGATGCACGCGCTGCCAACAAGGGCACGCTGATCGCGATGAGTGACCTCGGTCAAGTCATCGCGAAGCAGTGGCTCAAACCGGGCACCACCACGGGTGAGACGATCATCCCGGCGCTCGATGTCGCGCTTACCACCCGCGTGATCATCAGCGACATCTGGAACGACGGCGGCCGCATGATGCGGATTGGCGTCGCGCCGATCGTCGACCCCGATGCGATCGTACCGGCCGGCAACCCGGACGGCGTCGTCATCATCGGTGCGGTGCTCGTCGCGTACTCGCAGACGGCTGACCAGGCGCGCCAGGACAAGCGCGTGCTCGGAACCGATATCGCCTACTACGACGCTGGCAAGGTGATCGCCAGCAGCTTCACCAGGGGCCCGAACGAGGAGGACACCGGCAAGACCGCGCAGCTCTCCGATCTCGTAAAGAGCGGCAAGGTCAAGGAAGGCGCTGGTCAGCAGCGCGTCACCATCGACGGCGTGCCGTACTTCGCGGCGTCCGTGCAGATGCCGCGCAAGACGACGAATTCTCGCCGGATGCCACAGACCTTCCCGCCGGTGACCGCGGGCGCGATGCTGCTCGCGCCGATCGCCGACGTCGCAGGGACCGGCAACACGATCAAGATCTTCATCATCCTGCTCGGCGCTGGCGCGCTCGCCATCTCGCTGCTGTGCCTCTATCTGTCGCAGCGCCGCCTGATCTCGCAGGTGGATCAGATCGAGCTCGGCGTGACCGACATCATCAACGGCAACGTCGATCGCACGTTCCGTCCCGTCGGGCCCGAGCTCGACGGTCTCGCGAATGGCCTCAACGTCATGCTCGCTCGTCTACTCGGTCGCCCCGAGCCCGGCGACGAGGAGTTCGACGAGGAGGGCAATCCGATCGTCCCTGGTCGGGTCGAGTTCGAAGAAGGCGAGGACAAGCCCGCCGTCGATCCCGACCTCGCGAACCTCGCGAAGGAGGGCGAGCCCGACTACTACAAGCGTGTGTTCACCGAGTACGCGAGCGCGCGCAAAGCGGTCGGTTCGCCCGACGACGTGTCGTTCGAAGGCTTCATCGCGAAGCTCAAGGTCAACGAGGGCAAGCTCAAGGCGCAGTACCACTGTCGCGCCGTGCGCTTCCGCGTCGTGACCAAGGACAACAAGGTCTCGCTCAAGCCCGTCCCGATCTTCGAATGACGATCCAGACCGGGCTGGCCCGGATCGCCGCGGACGGATTGTCGATCCTCGAGGGCAAGCGAATCGGCCTGCTCGTCAACGCGACGTCGGTCGATCACGAGCTTCACCACGCGATCGATCTGTTCCGCGCGCGCACGGAGCTGAACGTCACCGCG
>JAYVWH010000570.1:0-2582 GCA_043786265.1 Kofleriaceae bacterium
CCGCCCTCCGCCGGCGATGCAAAGGCACCCGGTGATGGTGGGCTCGAGCCGCCTCCTGGTGGTGGGGACGGTGGGCTCGCGCTCGACAAGCCGAACCTCGATGCAGCGCCCAGCGCGGGCTCATCCGGTGGCACCGGCAACATCGTGATCGGCGGAACGCTCGACTATCGCGTTCTCGTGCCGAGCGACATGAAGGCCGGAATGTACGAGATCCACGTCAACGAGCTGTTCGTCACGACCAACATCGGCGACCACATCGCAATCCTTGCGGAGCAGCTGTTGCTGACAAGCGAGCTCGGCACGACCGCCGGGCAGGACCACGGATTCGTGTACGCGACGTTCTCGGAGCTGCCGTTCCTGGCCAAAGGAATGGCGATCCGCTTCGGCCGGATGCGCCTGCGCTACGGCATCGACGCCAAGCTGGACGCACCCGCGAACCCCCTGCGCACGCCGGAGTACCGGACGCTCGGTATCCTCTCGGATCGGGCGCTCGAGCTCGGCGGGTTCTACGGTGCGATCGAGTACGTCGCCGCAATCGCGATGGGGCCCGAGTTCGTGCTCGCCGACGCGGTCGGCACGACTGGCGCAGTGATCGGAACCCTCAAGGTCCCGACGGACCCGGGATTTCATCCGTTGTATGCGCGGGTCGGGACCGACGTTCAGGGCACACGCCCCAACGTCGGCCTATCGGCGTTCTATGGCGACTCGTATCCCGTCGCAGCGGCGGCCGGCTTCCAGGCTGGCGATGCGATGCTGTTCGGTGGCTTTCTAGAGCAGCACCGCGTGATCCGCAAGTCGCGGGTATCGATCGACCTACGCTGGAGCTGGAAGAAGCTCAAGCTCGCCGGTGAGTACACGCTCGGGCGCGACCGCGAGAAACCCGACGCAGGTGCGCCGTCTCAGCAATCCAGCCGCTCGACCGTTCAGGCTTACTACGTGCGCGCCGACTACGCGGTCAAGCCGCAGAAGATGACGATCCAGCTCCAGTACGATCGGTTCGTCGACGGACGGATGGGGTCGCCGGCGGTCGGAGCTGCCGGGGCGGCGTTCACTTACAACCTGACCGACAGCTCGTGGCTGCGCGCGTTCGGTCAGGTCAACGAGCGGCTCGTTGTCGGCGAGGACGCTCCGTGGCTCGCGGGCACCCAGTTGTTGATGGCGTTCTAACCAAGGAGATGATCATGAGATGGCTAATTACGATCCTCGTACTCGTCACGGCGGCGCTCGCACCGCACAACGCCGGCGCTCACCAGCGCACCTGGCCCGGCAAGCGACTTGCCGAAATGATGCCGGCGGCAAACAAGTTCACCGAGCGCAAAGTGACGCTGACAGGCGATCAGGTCAAGTGGGTCGAGAAGACTCTCGGCGAGTCGATCTGGACCGAGGACAAGACACCGTCGTTCTTCGTCGCAGTTGACGGCAAGGGTCGTGGCCTCGGCGTGGTCGTATTCGTCGACACGACAGGCGAGAACGGCAAGATCGAGGTCGGCGTCGCGATCGATCTCGCGGGTATGGCCACAAAGGTCGCCCTGTTCGAGCACAGCGAGAGCTCCACGGTCGCTTCGAAGGACTTCCTCGGCAAACTTGCAGGCAAGAAGGCTGCCGACAAGTTCAAGATTGGCGACGACGTCAAGGCGCCGACTGGGGGTGGAAAGGCCGGGCAGGCGATCGCGACCGCGACGCGACGCGCGCTTCTTCTCGCGATGGCTGGCCTCCGGCTAGGGACGAAGTGAGGCCCGCCATGCGCCATCTCATCGCACTCCTGAGCTTCGTGATCGTGGTCAGCGTCTGCGCACCCGCGGACGCACTCCCCGCCTACTCCCGCCTCTACCAGGGCAAGTACGGCTACCGGGTGACGTGCGGGCTCTGCCACACGGCGGGCGGCGGCTCGGCGGTCAACAACTACGGACGCGACTTCTTGCGTGCGGGCGCAAACCTGCCCGCGTTCGGCAAGATCGAGAGCAAGGACTCCGACGCGGATGGGATCAAGAACCTCGCCGAGGCCACGGCGAAGGCCAATCCCGGCGATCCGCGGAGTATTCCCGATAAGCTAGGCGACTGGCTCGCGAACGCAGACCAGGCCGATGTCCCCGTTGCGGATCTGAAGAAGCTGTTCCCGTCGGCGAGCTCGTTTGCAGCACTCGAAGGCACGCTCAAGCCCGAGCAGATCTCGACGATCGAGAAGGCGATCGGGACCAAGCTCGCAGATGAAGATCGCGTGCCCACGTTCTACTTCGCGATCAAGGGCGGCAAACGCTACGCACTCGCGCAGTACGTGTCGATTCAGACTGACGCCGGCCTCATAACGATCGCGGTCGCGATGGACACAAGCGGCGTCGTGAGCGGCGTCAAGATCTTGAAGAACCCGGCGAGCAAGGCGATCGAGGACGCTACGTTCCTCGCGCAGTTCCGTGGCAAGAAGCGCGATGACGCGCTGGTGGTCGGTACGGACATCACTGCGGCCGCCAAGGCAGAGCCGCTATCGAAGCAGGTCACGCTCGCCGTGCACAAAGCGATCGCGACCATCAACGCGGTATTTGCCAAGTGATGCGGGTGACGTTCCCCAAGGCCGGCAAGCTCGG
>JAYVWH010000571.1:0-2749 GCA_043786265.1 Kofleriaceae bacterium
GAGTCGTGCGCGACAGCGCGAGCTTCCAGCAGGCACGCGCAGCGGTGGCGAGTAGCATCGTTGCAGCGGCGTGCGACGTAGCCATCTCTCCTCGCGCCCGCGCATTGCTCGTGCGGCTCGCGCGCGCGATCGGTGTCGTGGACGCGCTTGCCAGCGGCGCCGTTCCAAGCGCGCACGAGACGAACAGCGCCGCGATCGTGATGCCGACAGGAATCTTTCCGCTGCCGGCGGCGTCGGGCGGCCTAGCTGGTCACCGGCGCAAGGTGGCCGAGGCAACATCGAGCCGCGGACAGCGACGCGAGGAGATCGTAAGGCTGGCGACCGAGCTCGCCGGGCAGCGGCAAGCCGTCGAGGATCTATTGAGCTCATTCGCGCATACCGGAACCGCCACCCGCTCGACCCGAGCCCGCGCGTTCGAACTTCCGGCAGCGTCCCGGTCGATGCTCGCTACGGAGACCCAGCATGTACTGGATGAGGCCGGGTTCGGCTCTGGGCCCATCGACGTGGCACATGCGATCTCGGTGCTCGAGCACAAGGCCGCCAGAATCGCCCGAACGCTCCATGCGAGCCGGGGTGGCGCGACCCCGATGGTCAAGATCGGGGATGTGCTGCTGCCTGCCGATGTCTTCGGACTGGGCGATCTCGTCCTCGTCCCCGATGATAGGGCAGTCGGTCTGTCGCCCGGCCCTTGTCCGCCGTCATCCCTCACCGAGGCAGAGGTCGACGACACGCCGCCGACGCCGAGCGGCCACGGCGACGCTCGGATTCTCGGGATCGCCGACCTCCTTATGGTCGAGCAGGAGCTGGTTCGCTACGAGCTCGGAGACATCGCGCACATCGAGAATGTGCTCAAGAGCGAACTGCGCGCGCGTACGTTCCGGACGGCGACGACGACCGAGACGTCCCAGCAAACCGAGACCGAGACCACCGAGGAGAAGCAACGCGACTTATCCACCGGCGAGCGTTTCAATCTGCAGACCGAGTCGCAGAACGTGATCGCCGAGAGCACCAGCAAGGACGCTGGAATCACGATCACCGCATCCTACGGCCCGTCGGTGGAAGCGTCCTCGAGCTTCAACGCATCGGCGCAGGACTCGAGCCAGAGTTCTACCAGCACGTCCTCGAGCTTCGCGCGCGACGTTACTTCGCGAGCGTTGAGCCGGCTGCAGAGCCGCGCGCTGACGCGACGATTCGTCAAGACCGTGCAGGAGACGGAGGAGACGAACAAGCACGAGTTCGACAACCAGAAGGGCGCGCACGACATCAGCGGCGTCTACCGGTTCGTCGACAAGATCTACCGCGCTCAGGTCGTCAACTACGGCAAGCGACTGATGCTCGAGTTCGTTGTCCCGGAGCCGGCAGCGTTCTTGCGCTACGCGATAGCGCATCAGCCCGTGGAAGGGGTGACCCTCGAGTGCCCCAAACCGCCCGGCTATTGCCTGGCGAACGGAACGTTTGCGCCGTTGCAGGCATCCGACGTGAAGGCCGACAACTACATGTACTGGGCCAGCGAATACCGCGCCGAGGACGTCGAGCCGCCGCCGCCGACCTCGCAGATTGTCGGGGCCTCGAAGAAGAGTCCCGAGCAGATGGTCATCGCGCCTGGCGCAGACGGGCCCAAGCTCAGCTCGGAGGTGCTCGAGATCTCGTTGCCCGATGGCTACAATCCCGTGAGCGCGATCATCAACCTCTACGGTGAGACGCAGAGCGGCACGCACCGCATCGTGTATCAGATCCAAGGCCAGCAGGGCGAATACCTCGAGCCGCCGGACGACCACGCACAGCTCACACTCTACCCGCAGCCGACGACCAGTCTCCCGATTTCCATCAACTCGATCGGCTTTCACAACTACGAGATCGTAGTGACCGTCTTCACGGTGATCTCCGACGAGAAGACTCAGGCGTGGCAGCTCAAGACCTACAACTCGATCATGAACGCCTATCGCGGCCTCAAGACTGCGTACGATCGCGCGATCGACTCGGCCCGGATCCAGGCGAGCTACGCGGGCGTTTCGGGCACGAACCCGTTCGTGAATCGCGAGACCGAGAAGATCGAGCTCAAGCGCGCGTGCATCTCGATCATGTCCGCGCAACGCTTCGAGGCATTTGATGCGATGGCCACCAACGTGTCGCCATTCGGCTATCCGGAGATCGACTTCGTCCAGGCAAAGGCCGAAGGCATCTACATCCAGTTCTTCGAGCAGGGCCTCGACTGGACCAACATGACCTACCTGTTCTACCCGTACTTCTGGAGCCGAAAGAGCGAGTGGCCGGTCCGTTCGCAGCTTTCGGACAACGATCCGTTGTTCTCGCGCTTTCTCCAGGCGGGCGCTGCGCGGGTTCAGGTGCCGGTACGGCAGGGCAGTGAAGCCGGCGTCCTGCACTACCTCGCAAGCGGCGAAGTCTGGCTGGGCGACGGTACGTTGGTCACTGCCGAAGACGGCGAGCCAGACCCAGTTCACCTGTCGTTACTCGACGAGCTAAAGAGTCAGCTCGGCAACTCCAATCGCGACGGGGTCGGCACGGTCACGGTCAGCAGCGGAAGCGCGATCGTGGGAGGCGTCGGAACCGCGTTCTCGGCCGACGATGTTCGCAAGCGCATCGTCATTCGCGGTGCGACGTTCGTCATCGCGCGCGTCAACGGCCCCACCGAGGTGGTACTCGAAACCGCGGCCACGGGGCCCTCCGCAACGGACCTGCCGTACTCTCTCGGGCCCAAGCTCGTCGGATCGCCATGGGACGTCAAGGT
>JAYVWH010000572.1:0-4335 GCA_043786265.1 Kofleriaceae bacterium
GTCATATCGACCAGCATCGCACGACTCAGGGCGCCGACGTGCGCTAGCTTTGGGACGTGATCCTTCCCCTGCCGTATCTCGCCGTGGTCGCGATTCTGGTCGCGATTGCTGTCGGTTGGTGGATGAGCCGGCGGGTTCCGGTGTCGCACACGCCGGTCGCGTTGATGGTGACGCGGATCGGCTTCCCCGCGAACCTGCGCCTCGGTGATGCGGAGAACGCGCTGGCCCTGATCGAGCTGCGCGACGAGATCGTGATTCCGTTCGCAAAGGCGACGCTCGTGATCGACTTTCCGCTCACGCACCCGGCGCACGTGGCGATCACGTCCGTGCTGCCGCAAGGTTTCACCCGTGGCGAGCTGGTGCGAACGATCTGCGAGGAGTACGCGGGCGTGTACGCGGCCGAGGAAGGCACCGCCACCAACGCTGAGGTCTCGGTCGAGGAGCGCGGCCCCCGGCGGGAGCGCAATCGCACCGACGGCGCCTACGGCATCTGGGGCCACGAGCTCGGTGACCTCGTGCTGACATCTGCGCGCTGGGTCAAGCAGTCCAACGGCGACGTGCGGGTCGACCTTCACGTGGAGGCGCGTGCCGTTCCTCCGCCGCCCGCGCTGCCGCCGAGCGCCTGATGCTGCAGGTCGGGGCTGTCATCGGTGGTCGCCTCCGGATCGACGAGATCCTCGGCGAAGGCGGGATGGGCATCGTCGCGGGCGCGACGCACCTCGAGCTCGGCAACCGGGTCGCGGTGAAGGTCATGCGCGCCGAGCTCGCGCAGAATCCGAACATCGTCGAGCGATTCATTCGCGAAGCGCGCGCGGTCGTCAATCTGCGCACGGAGCACGTGTGTCGCGTGCTCGACGTCGGCCGGCTCGACAACGGCGCGCCGTACATCGTGATGGAGAGGCTCGCCGGCTCGGATCTGGCCCGGGCTATCTCGCAGCGCCCGCTTCCCGTTGCCACCGCTGTCGACTACGTGATGCAAAGCTGCGTCGCCCTCGCCGAGGCCCACGCCGCTGGCATCGTGCACCGCGACCTGAAGCCGGCGAACCTCTTTGTCACCCGCCGTCCCAACGGTGGTCCGCTCGTCAAGGTCCTCGACTTTGGCATCGCGAAGGCGCGAGACGCGGGCGGCCCGCAGCTGACGCAGACGATGGGCATGATGGGCTCGCCTGGCTACATGTCGCCAGAGCAGCTGGTCTCGGCGCGCGATGTCGATCTGCGAACTGACATCTGGGCGCTCGGCGTCACGCTGTATCAGCTGATGTCGGCGCGCATGCCGTTTCCCGCGCCGACGCTGACCGAGATCGCGATCAGGGTCGCGACCGACCCTCCCGATCCGCTCGATGTCGATCCGGATCTCCGTGCGGTGATCTTCCGGTGTCTCGAGAAGCAACCCGAGCGTCGCTATCCGAACGTCGCCGCACTTTCGGCGGATCTCGCGAGATTTGCGTCGAGCGACGGCCGCAATACTGCCGCGTTAGCGGCGCAGCTGAGCGGTGTGGTCGTGGCGCCGAGCATGGCGCCGGTCGGGATCAACGTACCGACCGCAGCGTCCATGCTGTCGCCGACTCCGTCGCCTGCAGCGCAGCCACCGGCGCCGATCACGCCTCCCCCGATGGTGCCCGCCGAGACCGTCACGGTTCGACGCTCACGCTGGCCACTGATCCTCGGTGCGCTCGTGATCGCGGGTGGTGCGGCCGGGATCGCGGTCGGCGTGACGCACGGTGGCGGGACATCTCAGCCCGCAGCGGCGCCACCGAGCACGCCGGTGATTGCTGCAGTGCCTGACGCGACGCTCGGCCGGTCGAGCGCACCTGTCCGCGACACCTGGGCAACGACCAACACGCCGCACGACACCTGGGCGCCTACGAACGAGCCGTCGTTGCCGCCGGACGCTCGCGCGAAGACCGATGACGACGAGGACGTCCCGGAAAAATCGATCGGCCCCGAGGACGTTCCGTTTCGCTACACGAAGCAAATGCGAGACGAGATGCGGTCCGGCTGTCGCGACATGCTATCCGAGAAGAGGCCGGTCGAGGGAGACCCGATTTCCCTCACGCTCATCAACTGTTACTGCAACTTGGACGACCTCGCCGGTGCTCAAAAGGAACTCGCGAAGATCAAGAAGAAGGATATCCGCCTCGGCGCCCGGCAGATGTGCGCGATGCAGGGCCTGAAGCTCCCGTAATTTATCAAACCCAAATGCCGTGGCGGGCGTCCAATAGATCGCCCCATGTCGACACTCCGCTGGAAGCTCGCAACCCTCGTGTTTGCTGGCGCAACGGCACTACTGGCCGCGCGCGGTTCCAACCACACAGGCGGTGTGAAAGCGCGGCACACCGGGCCCGCCACGGCCGCAATTTCGCTGCGCCGCGTGCACGTGCCCGCGACCGCGGTCGGCATCGACGAAGGTTCCCTGCTTGCGGAGCTACGCAGCGAGCGCGATCCGCGCCGGATCATTCTGATCTGCCAGAAGCTCGCCTTCATCGGCTCGGACCTGGCCGTCGAGGCACTCGCGGACTTCGCAGACGATCGCCGTGCGGGTGTCGCGGCGGCGGCGCTCGCGGCGATCGGTCAGATCGGCACCGAGTCTGCGACCACGTTCTTGCTTGGCTTCGAGCAGACCGGCGTCGCGCGGTTTCGCTCCGATGCCGTACATGCACTCGGCAAGACGCTGCGCGACGAGGCGCGCGTCCGCCTGATCGCGATTGCCAAGCAGCGTGATGACGCCGAGCGTGTCACCGCGATCAACGCGCTGGCGGACTTCGATCATCCCGATGCGGTCGCCGCGCTGGTGAGCGTCGTTGGAAGCGCCGACTACTGGACCGCTCGGGTCGCGATCCGTGCGCTCGGCGAGATGACCTCCGATGGGGCGCGCCCCGCACTGATCAAGCTGCTGCAGAGCCCCGACGCTCGCATCGTCGCGTCGGCCATCGAGGCGATCGAAGATCTGGGTCGCGACGCCGCATCGCGCGAGCAGCTCTACGCGATGCTCGAGACCGGGGATGCAACGATCGCGGCGGCTGCGGCCACCGCGCTGGGACGTGCCGGCGACACCGACGCTCTGCCCGCGCTCGAGCGCGTCGCGCGGACCGGCGCCGAGGCTGCACGCAGCGCAGCCGTCCAGGCGATCGCCGACCTCGGCGGTGGCGATGCGACAGCCATCCTTGGACGCTTGCTGGCGTCCGGTGATCGAACAACCGCACGCGCGGCCGCCAACGCGTTGATCGACTCGGCCGAGGACGACGCCCGTGCAATCGTGATCGCCGCCGCGTTGAAGCCCGGGGCCCCGCGCATGATCGCGCTGCAAGCGCTGCGCAACAGCCACGGCGCGGAGATCGAGACGTTGATGCTCGACATCGCGCACACCGGCACGAAGGACGAGCGGCACGTCGCATTCCAGAGTCTGATCGATTCGGGCAGCTCGCGCGGCTTCGATCTCGTCGTCGCCGCATCGAAGACCGGCACCGAAGGGACGTGGCCGATCTCGCTGATCGCGCAGGGACCGTCGGAGCTCGCTCGCAACGCGCTCGGGGATCTCGCACGCACTGGAAGCACGCCGGTCAGGCTCGCCGCGCTCGATTCACTCGGCGAGATCGGCCTCGATGCGTCCTCTCGCACGGCGCTGACCGACCTGCTCGTCCACGGCGACAGCGACGCCAAGCGCAGCGCGGCTATCACGCTCGCCCACTCTGGCTCCCCCGAGGCGCGCTCTGCGCTGATGTCGGCGATCGGTGGATCCGATCGCGCGGTCGCCGAATCTGCGATGCGCGTGATGCTCGATGCAGACGGATCGCCGGCGGCCCGCGAAGCGATCGTGACCGCCGCACGCGGAACCCCCGCGCTGCGCGAACAGGCAATCGACGCGCTCCTCGATCACGGCGCTCCGCAGGGCGTCACGCTCGCACGCGATGCGCTGGCCAGTGGTGACGAGAGCCTCGCGCGCAGCGCCGCGAGCTCGCTCGCCCGCTCCGGGGACAGCACCGCGACCGACGCGCTGCTCGCCGGCGCTGCGTCGAGCTCTGCGGGTACGCGCCGCGCTGCGGCAGGTGTACTTGCCGATCGCGGCGATGCTCGCTCGCGGGACGCACTTACCAAGCTCGCCGACGACGGTGACGCCGATGTCCGGCACGAGGCCTACTCGGGACTGGCGTCGGTCGGTACCACCGGCGCGGTCGACACGCTCGCGAAGGTCGCGACCTCGGGCTCGGACGACGACAAGCGCGCCGCGATCAATGCACTCGGCAATGTCGACGGCGAGGCGGGCCACGATGCGATCGCACGCGTGCTCACGTCAGAGAAGGATCCGCACGTGGTGCTCGCGGCGATCCGCGAGGC
>JAYVWH010000573.1:0-3880 GCA_043786265.1 Kofleriaceae bacterium
AGGCGCGCGTACTCACCCGCGACGTCGATATCCGAGCGTACGAGGGAGACTTCGCAGTTGCGGACGAGCGCACGAAAAAAACGTGAGCGCTCGGCGAGCGTGCGCACGTGCTCGGCACTGGTCTCGGCGACGAGCTTCTCGATCGCGGTGCCGACGCCGAACCAGCCCGGGATGCCGTGCCGGCTCTGCGTCCACGAGAATACCCACGGGATTGCGCGCAGCGATTCGAGGGTCAACCGGGCCGCGCGTGAGGCCGGTCGCGATCCGATCGGCAAGTGAGCGACGTCCTCGATCGGCGTCGCGGCGACCGTGTAGCGAGCAAGTCGATCCTCATCGGCGGTGAGCGCGAGGTACGCGTCACGCGCCGCGTCGGCGGCTCGCGCGAGCGTCTGCTCGTCGGCGTCCGCGCTGTCGGGCGCATTGCGTTCAGACGCCGATGCACCGAGGACGGCGCCGATCGTGAGCTCGAGATCGCGTTCTGCGATGTTCGGCTGCGCGTAGCGCGCTGTCACCGTCTCGCCTTGCTCGGTGACGCGCAGGCGGCCGCGCACGGCCGATGCCGGTTGCGCGCGGATCGCGTCACTGGCTGGTCCGCCACCGCGACCGAGTGCCCCGCCACGGCCGTGGAACACGGTGAGGGCCACGCCTTCGCGCTTGCACAGCTCCGCGAGTGCGAGCTGCGCGCGCCGCAGCGCCATCGATGATGCGACGTAACCGACCTGCTTGCCGGAGTCGGAATACCCGACCATGACCTCGAGCTCGCCGCCGATCTCGGTGCGCAGCACGGGGTTCGCGAGCATGCCTTCGGCGATCTGTTCGGCGCGGTCGAGATCCTCGAGCTGCTCGAGCAACGGCACCGGACGCAGCTCGCCAGGTGCGAGGCCAGCGGCGCGAGCGAGGAACACCACCTCGAGTAGATCCGACACGTCGCGGGTGAAAGACGTCACGTAGCGTTCGCATGCACGCGGGCCGAGCTCACGTCGCGCGCGTCCGACGACGTCGAGGGTTGCGAGCACCTCGCGCGCATCGGGCGACAAGCCTTCGCGTTCGCGCACTGGCGGGACCGGCGCTGCGAGCACCTCATTGAGCAGGTTGCGCCGGGCTTGCTCGTCGAGCTCCAGGTATCCCGGCCGCCCGCCCCGCGCGAGGAGCTCGGCCACCACGCGGTCGTGAACGCCGGAGTGTTGGCGCAGGTCGAGCGACGCGAGGTGAAAGCCGAACACGTCAACACGGCGCAGCGCGTCGCGCAGCTCCTGCTCTGCGACGGAAGCGAATCCCGCCGACCGCAGCGTGCGATCGAGGACCGCGAGGTCGGCGCGATAGCGAGCGGCATCGGGGTACCCGTGCTCGGCGTGATCGAGGGCCCCGCGCAGGCGGGACTGCATGTACCAGAGCTTTTCGCGCCACGGCTCGTGCACGGTGCGCGGGCGCGCATGCGCGGCGACCTCAGGGAACCGCTCGCGATCTGCTTCGAGCGAGGTCAGCAGCTCGGCGATCGAGTCCTCGCGCGCACGCAGCGCCGACATCGACAGCGAGCGGCCGAGCGCCTCGACATCGGCGACGTAGCGGGTGAGCACCACCGCTCGTTGCCGCTGCAGCGCGATGCGCGTGACGATCGCGGTGACGTTGGGATTGCCGTCGCGGTCGCCGCCGACCCAGGTGCCCCAGCGCAAGAACGTCGGCAGCCGGTACGGTGCGCCGAATCGCTTGGACAGGCAGGTCTCGAGCGTGCGGTAGACGCGCGGGGTGACATCGAGCAACGACCGCCGAAACACGTCGAGCGCCGTCTCGACCTCGTCGAGCGGCGTTGGTTTTTGCGCGCGAGAATCTTCGGTTGCGTGCAATGCGAGGATCTCGGCATCGAGTGCGTCGTACGAGCCTCCATCGAGCATCGCGCCGATCCGTGACAGGTGATCGAGTGCCGAGCGACGACGCGACTCGGTCGGATGCGCGGTGATCACCGGCATCACGAGCGCACGCTCGAACAGCGCGCGCAGATCGGCCTCGGTCATCCCCGACTCGACCAGCTCCTCGAGCGACGCTGCGATTCCGTCGGGCGCGGCGCCGTGGCGTGCACGGATGGAACGCACACGTTCGCGCTCCTCGGCCGTGTTCATCAGGTGACACTCGAGTGCATTCGCGCGCGCCATCGTCTCGAGGTCGTCGTCGGGAAGTTTCTCGATCGACGCCGCAAATGCGCGCCGCCCGCCGGGAAACTTGCCGTGACGAAGGTGTGTCGCCTCATCCTCGAGGCGGCGGTACAGCGCTTCGCTGCGGCTGCCGTTGAGCGTGTGCACTGCGCCGAGCAGCGCTGCTGTCACGCGGTGCAGGTCGCTCCGGAGCGCTTCGGATTCACTCACGCCGCATTCATATCCTGGATCGTCTAGACGGGCCTAGGTGCAATGCCGATCGGATAAGGCGTAAGCGCTCGATCTGATTTCGGTTTTTCGAAGGTGTCCGTGACCACTTGTCCGGACGGTGCGGAGGATCATCATGCGGCGATCTCCAGAGGAGGTCGAGTATGCGTCTTCGCCAGGCCTTGGCTGCTGTCGCCGAATTCACCCCTGAGGCGTTCGAGGATCTTCGGCGCAACATCGATGCCGAATGGATCTTGCAGGCGCTCGAAGCCAGGGGAACTGCCACGTTGCGCAACCGCCGGCTGCCGGCCGAGCAGGTCATCTGGCTATGCATCGCGATCGCACTGTTCCGGAATCGCTCGATCCACGACGTGGTGAGCAAGCTCGACCTGTCGCTGCCGGCGCCTGGTTGTTCGCTCACGGTGGCGCCGAGCAGTGTGGTGGAAGCACGTGCCCGGCTTGGCGCAGAGCCCATGGAGTGGGTGTTCTCGATCTCGGCTGAGCACTGGGCCCATGCCAGCGCTCGCAACCATAGCTGGCGTGGGCTTGCGGTCTACGGGGCCGACGGCACGACGCTGCGGGTGCCGGATTCGCCCAAGAACGCTGCGTACTTCGGATACGCCAAGAGTGTTCGGGGAGAGAGTGCGTACCCGATGGTCCGCGGCGTCGGACTCATGGCGCTGCGCTCACACTTGCTCGCCGCGGTGGCATTCGGGCCGTACGAGACGAGCGAGATCGCCTACGCGGTGAACCTGTGGTCCTCGGTGCCACGCGACTCGCTCACGATCGTCGACCGGGGGTTCCTCTCGGCTCGGATCCTGATCCCGCTGGCCCGCGACGGCGTGAATCGACACTGGCTCATCCGCACCAAGAAGAACCAGCGCTGGCGCGTGCTCCAGCGCCTCGGTCCCCGAGACGCGATTGTCGAGATGAACGTTTCGAGCGAGGCTCGCAAGAAGGACCCCAACCTGCCAAAAGTTTGGGTCGCGCGCGCCATCACGTACCAGCGAAAGGGTTTCCCCACCCAAGGGCTCCTGACCTCACTGCTTGATCCCCAGGCATTTCCAGCCGACGAGATTGCGACGCTCTATCACGAGCGCTGGGAACTCGAGCTTGGCTTCGACGAGATCAAGACGGAGATGCTCGATCGCGAAGAAGCGATCCGCAGCAAGAGCCCCACTGCCGTGACACAGGAGCTGTGGGGCGTATTCCTCGCCTACAACCTCGTGCGCCTCGAAATGGAACGCGTCGCCGAGGAAGCCGGCGTCGAACCGACGAGGATCAGCTTCGTTGCCGCGCTTCGACTCATGTGCGACGAGTGGCTTTGGTGTGCCATCGCCTCACCAGGCGCGATTCCCAAGCACCTCAGGAATCTCCGCGCAGAACTGAAAACCCTCATCCTGCCGCCACGTCGCTCTGAACGTCGCTATCCCAGAGCGGTGAAGATCAAGATGAGCAACTACGCGCGGAAGCGGCGGAAGGGATCGAAATGATCCGGCTTCCTGCTTATCCGACCGGCATTG
>JAYVWH010000574.1:0-7858 GCA_043786265.1 Kofleriaceae bacterium
GTGATGCGGCGCGTAGGGATCCTCGATGTAGAAGTCAGGCGTGGCGCTGTCGGCCCATGCGACATGGCCACCTGTGAAAGCCAGGCACACGATCAGTGGCTGAAACCGACGGATGTTCCTCATCTGCACCTCGACGCCCAAAGGGGTCGGGCGACCAGAGTGCAGTCAGCGCGCCAGACTCGAGTCGAGCGCGCGCGTCATCACATCGACGGGAGCGGGCATCCCGGTCCACAGCGTGAACGCGCGGGCACCCTGATGCACGAGCATCGCCCTACCGTCGAGGATGGAATGACCTCGCGCGCTCGCGCGTTGGAGGAGCTCCGTCGGGCGGTGGTAGACAAGCGTCGCGACCCACGCGGCGGGAGCGAGCGCGTCGAGCGGCAGCGACTCCGCGAAGGCCAGCTCCGATGCTTCGTCGAGGCCACTCGACGTGCAGTCGACGACGAGGTCCGCGCGCGAGAAACAGTCACGCAGATTGTCCTCCGTCCACGGCCACGCCGTCGCCCAGGTCGCTTCGGCGGGTCGCCGTGCGACCACCTCGATCGCACGCGCACCGCGCACGCCGTACGCGACCGCGCGTGCAGCTCCACCGGCACCGAGCAGCACGACCCGCTTGCCACGCAGGTCGAAGCCCGCGGCGACGAGCCCGTCGAGGAAACCATCGCAATCGGTGTTGTGCCCGACCAGCCGGCCATCGGTGAGCTGGAGGCAGTTGACCGCACCGATCGACTTCGCCTGCGCGGACAGCTCGTCGCACAACGCTGCGACTGCGAGCTTGTGCGGGATCGTGACGCTCGCGCCGAGCACACGCATCGCCCGCAGCGCGCTCACCACCGTGGCGAGATCTGCGGGCGCAACACCAATCGGGACGAGCACCGCATCGATCTTGTCAGCAACGAATGCAGCATTGAGTAGCGCAGGACTGCGCGTGTGCTCCACGGGCCAGCCGAGCACGGCGGCGATCCGCGTGGCACCGGTGATCGTCACGGTTGAACCGCCAGGTCCGCGCCGTCCTTGCGAGCCTGGTCGAGCGTGCGCATCGCATCCTTGAGCAGTCGCGCGAAGCTGACC
Source organism: Kofleriaceae bacterium (assembly GCA_043786265.1). Classification (GTDB taxonomy): domain Bacteria; phylum Myxococcota_A; class Polyangia; order Haliangiales; family Haliangiaceae; genus JABFXX01. The sequence goes on from JAYVWH010000574.1 coordinate 1,072, forward strand.
GGCTGGTCCAGATGTGCAGCGACCGCTGCGCCGGTGATCCGCGGCGGATAACCACGCCCACCCGACACGACCGGGTCGCCCGCGGTCACCGCCGCGATGACTTTCTGAGCGAGCGCCGCTGCGCGCTTGAGATCGGTGTACGGCAGCAGTACGAGGAAGCGATCTCCCTCGAGCCGTGTCGCGACGTCGATCTCGCGAATCGCGTGGATCAGCGCGTTGCCGGCGCGCGCACGCACGATGCCGCCGATGCCGGGCGGCGGCGGGGGCAGGACGTCGACGGAGAACAGCGCGACCGACAGCGGGTACTCGAGCTTCTGCGCGCGCACGATCGCGAGCTCGAGAACGCGCTGAAACGTCTCGTAGGTGACAAGGCCGTGCGGCTCGGGGTCGGCGGCGAGCCTGCGCTCGATGATCAGCCGGTTCGCGGCAAGCATCACCGGCGCAATGGTTCCGATCTCGTGCGGGCGCAGCGTGACCAGATCGGCACCGGCCGCGCTCGCGCGATTGACGGCCGCGAGCGGTGCGCCATCGATGCTCGCGATCACGACCGGCCGCCGCGACTCGAGCGCGAGCGAGGCGTCGATCACAGGCTCCCCGCCGGGGATCGCGACGATCACCACGTCGACCGTTCCTGCGCGAACAGCATCGAGCATACGGGACCGGCCGTCGGGCCCGCTGCTCGCGATCGCAACGGTATGGCCGGCCGCACCGACCGCGCTCTGCAGCGATCGCATGTGCGTCGCGTCCTCGTAGATCGCGACGCGCAGGATCGGCAGCTCGGTGACCACCTCCTCGCTATCGATATCCTCCTCGAGCGCATCGATCGGCATCGTGCCGCTCTCCGACATCTCCGACTCATCGACCTTGTTCCGGCGCATCGTCCGTTCTTCGTACGGGGCGCCCGCGTGCTCCGTCAGGAGCTCGTCATCATCGTCGTCGATGCGCAACAGGTCGTCGAGCGCTGCCTCGGCGGCATCGGGCAGATCGTCGGGCAGATTGCGGCCGCCGCTCTTGGTTCCCGCCCGCTTTGGCTTGGCGCGAGTCACTCTGCGCCTCCCTTGTCCTCGTGGACCTTGTTGACGGTGACATCGAGCGAGCCGTGAGCGAACCGGACCTCGAGCTTGTCCTTCGCCTTGACCTGCGCGGCGTCACGGACAATTGCATCACCGGACCGCACCATCGCGTAGCCGCGATCGAGCACCGCGAGCGGCGACAGAGCGGCCATCTGCGCGCCGAGCTGAGCGAGCTCGGACCGCCGCAGCGCGAGGTTCGAGAGGATCGCTGCATCCCCGCGCGCGCCGAGCGCGCCGAGGTCCTGACGAGCGCGACCGATCCGGCGGATCGGAGACGCGGCCGCGAGACGTCGCTCGAGCTCGGACAGTGCGGTGCGGTGCCGCAAGATCCGCGCGCGCGGATGCAGGCCCGACAACCGCTCGTGCAGGCGCAACAGCTGTGTTCGCGTCGCGGACAGCGCTCGCTCGCCGCGGGCGTGGAGCGCCATCGTGGTGCGGTCGAGGTGCTGATGCGCACGTGCGATCACGTGGTGCATCTCGCGATCGAGCCGGCGTCGCTCTTTCGTCATCAGCTCGCCGAGTGCGCGGCCGTCCTGTACGGCGAGCTCGGCGGCGGCGGTCGGCGTCGACGCACGCGCATCTGCAGCGAGATCGGCGAGTGACAGATCGACTTCGTGGCCGACCGCGCTGATCACGGGCACCGGGCAGCGCGCGATCGTGCGCACGACGCGCTCGTGATTGAACGCGCTGAGGTCGGTGACGCTGCCGCCGCCGCGCCCGACGATCACGACGTCGACGCCCGCTTTCACGAGTCTCGCCATCCCCATCACGATCTCGTGCGGAGCGGTCTCGCCTTGGACCGCGGCGTCGCAGATCAGGATCGGTGTGGGCAGCCGGCGCTGGACGGTGCGGATGATGTCGTGGACCGCAGCGCCATGCTTGGACGTCACGACGCCGATCCGGCGCGGGAACCGCGGCAGGGGTCGCTTGCGCTCGGGAGCGAAGAGGCCCTCGGCGGCGAGCTTTTGCTTGAGCTGCTCGAGTGCGATCGCCGCCGCTCCGAGGCCCGCGGGCTCTGCGAAGTCGACGTAGAGCTGCATGCGGCCGTCGCGGTCGTAGACCCCCAACCGCCCGCGCACCCGTAGCCGCTGTCCCGGCTCGATCCGAAACTTCATCCGGGTCAAGTCGCGGGACCACATGATCGCTGGCAGCACGCAGTCCTTGTCCCGGAGCGAGAAGTACAGGTGCCCCGAGGCGGGTTTGGTGACCTGAGTGACCTCGCCCTCGAGCCAAAGCAGACCCACGCCGTCGAGGGTCTTGGCAGCGAGGCGCACGACCTCGGCAACGGTGATCGGCTTGTCGCGGCTACTGACCGGTGGGGCCGCAACTGGCACAGCCAACGGTAATCGCAGCGCATGTTCGTCGCAACCGGCCACGGTGGCGCGGTGTCGTTATGGAGGTTAGGATGCCGATCGCCGCCATGGCCGAAGAGGTAATGACCGTTCCCGACGAGCCCGGCGCGCCGATCCACAAGGATGCGATCGATCCGGCGTTGATCAAGCTCAGCCGCCCCCGCCCCAAGGTCGGCGTCGTGACGTCGCTCGGCATCGTTTTCCTGTGCGCGTACTTCGCATGGAAGCTCAACCCGGACCGCCGGTTCGCGGGTCAGGCCGAGGCCCCGCGCCGCGTCACCGTCGGCGATCTCGCGCAGGGCAAGCTCGGCGAGGACAGCCTCGTGATCGTCGACGCCGAGCCGCTCATGGCCCACGCGATCCGCTCGGCGACCCAGAAGGGCAACATCGGGATGCGCGTCGTTCCGGCGCGTGGCTCGGCGGAGAAGCTGTGGCTCGTGCTGCCCGGCGATGGCTACGGCGAGCCGAACACCGCAGGTTACGTGGGCCGGCTGCGCCCGCTGTCGGACCTGCCGATCGCCGATTCGATCGAGGCGTTTCTCGCCGCGCACCCGCGCCCGATGTTCGCGCCTGCGTCCGCAGTCCGCGCAGGCTTCGCGACTGGCAAGGTGACGACCGTCGCAGGTGACACGGGCACGGTGCGCGATGGTGATCGCGTCGGCTTCGACGTCGTCGAGCCTGCCTCCGCCACGGTGATCTGCTCGTTCAACGAACGGCACGCCACGACCGCGGCTTGCACCAAAGTGCTCGGCGAATCCGGCGTGACCGTCTCTGGCGCGGTGCAGGAAGGACGCGAGCAGTCGCAATTCCTGGTCGCTACGCCCGATGCCGTCGCGACCACGCGCACCAAGCTCGAGGGCGCAAAGCTGTGGGGGATGACCGTCGAGCCGGTGATCCAGCATTACGACACCACGTGGGGCAAGCTGAAAGGCTCGGCGCCGAGCGGATTCACCGTCGATGCAGTGACGGTCCCCGACGCGCAGCTCGATCTGATCGGAATTTATGTCGTCCGCGCGATCCCCGACGGCGCGCTCGCGCTGATCGGCGGCGAGAAGCCGCAGGACTACTGGTACGTGCTTCCGGTGACCGTCGTGGTGTGCCTGATCGGGCTGCTGTTCGCGTGGGCGCTCGTCCGTGCCATCAAGCGCGATCTGTTGCAGACAACCGCGTGACATACTCCGTTCGTGGCTGACCCGGACAAGCCGCGGGATCGTCCTGATGACGGTCCGGCTATCGCGGCGCAGCCGACACTTGCCACGGGCGCGATTCCGCTCGGAACGATGCAGATGCCGGGCGGCGGCGTCCCGACGGCCCCGCCCGCGATGCCAGAGGACGTAGGTGCCGTGTTGCCGACGATGGTGCCGACGACGGCGGCGCCGCGACCGGTCGTGCAGCCGCCGACCATGCCGCCTGACTCGCGCTACGCGTTGGCGAAAGAGATCGCGCGCGGCGGGATGGGCCGCGTCGTCGAGGCGACGGACAGCGTGCTCGGCCGCGTCGTAGCGGTCAAAGAGGTGCTCTCGCTCGATCCCGAGACGATCCGCCGGTTCCAGCGAGAGATCCGGATCACCGCGCGGCTCGAGCACCCGGCGATCGTGCCGGTCCACGATGCAGGAACGTTGCCAAACGGAGCGCCGTTCTACGTCATGCGCAAAGTCGCCGGCCGTGCGCTCGAAGATCTCGTGGCGCGCGCGGACACGGTGCCCAAGCGGCTCGCCCTCGTGCCTCACATCGTCGCGGCGGCAAATGCGATCGCACACGCCCACGAGCGCGGCATCGTCCATCGCGACATCAAGCCGGCGAATATCCTGTGCGGCGATCTCGGCGAGACCGTGGTCATCGACTGGGGCCTCGCGAAGGCGATCGGCGAGGCCGAGGACGCGAGCGATCCGGTGCAGCGCGTGCTCGTCGAAGAAGACGGCGACTCGACGATCAAAACCCAGGCCGGGATCGTGTTCGGCACGCCCGGCTTCATGGCACCCGAGCAGCTGCGTGGAAAGCCTGTGGACGAGCGCTGCGATGTCTACGCGCTCGGCGCCACCCTGTATCACCTGCTCGCGCGCCGCCCGCCGCACCACAACAAGAACGCCGACATCATGATGCGGGCAACGGTCGACGGTCCGCCGCCGCCGCTGCTCGAGCTCGTGCCCGAGATTCCGCCCGAGCTCGCGACGATCGTCGACAAGGCGCTCGCCCACGATCCCGCGGCGCGCTACCACAACGCGCGTCGGCTCGCCGAAGATCTCCAGGCGTTCCTGACCGGCAAGCTCGTCGGCTCGCACCAGTACACCGCGCGCGAGCGACTCATGCGGTTCTGGAAGCAGAACCGAGCCGCCGTGACGATCGGTGCGATCGCACTGGTCGGCGGCCTCGCGGGAACCGTGCTCGCGTTCGTCAAGATCACCGACGAGCGCGACCGCGCCGACGGGCAGATGATGCTCGCGAAAGCGGAGAAGAAGACGGCGGACAACCAGCGCGACGAGGTGATGAAGAAGGCGCGCGAGCTCACGCTTACGAACGCGCGATACAGCTCGACGACCGACCCGACGCGCTCGCTCGCGATGGTCAAGCCGCTCGCAGGTGCGGACTCCGATGTCTGGCGGGCCGCGCGTGATGTCGGCGCCGCAGCGCGTGCGCACGGTGTGGCGTTCAGCATCCCGATGTCGAAACACACGCTCACGCTCGAGCTGTCACGGGATGGTCAGCGCGCGCTCGCGGCCAGCGATGACGGCAAGGTACGCCTCGTCGATCTCGAAAAACGGACGAGTAAAGAGATCGCCAATGTTGGCGGCGCCGTGCGTGCGCGCTTCGCTGACGGCGAACGGCAGATCGTGCTGTACGAAGGAAACCGCATCACGATCATCGACGCGTCCACGGGCACAAAACGCGAGGTGACCACGCCCACGGCGGTCGCAAAGCTCGAGGTCGCGGGACCGCTCGCGTACTGGGTCGATCTCGCGAGCACGGTGTGGCGCCTGGACCTCGCTGGCGGCCCGCCGGTGAAGATTCCGCTCGCCGAGCCGATCACGCTGGTCGCGCCATCGCCGGACGGTCGCTGGGTCGCATACGGGGGCACCCAACACCTGCTGCTCGCAGACCGCTCGAACCCGACGCTGCCACCGGAGATCAAGACCGAGGGCGTCGTGCACCTCGCGACGTGGGCGGCCGATTCGAAGCACCTCGCAGTGCACGTCGACGACGAGGTGATCGACCTCAAGCTCGAGCCGGTCCCCCAGATCTGGAACCGCTATCGCGTCGGTGCGCGGTTCGCTCTCGCGTTCAGCGGCGGGCGGGTGTTCTCGTCGGGCCCGCAGGGCATCGATCAGCTGCTCAGTCCCGAGGCCAAGCTGCGCGTCAAGGATCCGAGCCACACGCTCGGCGTGTACGAGGGGCGCGAGAACGTCGTGATCTCGGCGAGCCCGCAGGGCGAGCTGGTGGTGCTGTCCGACTACGGCGATCACGTGCTGCGCGCACCGCAGCCGCTCGAGCTGGTCGCGACCTCCGCACGTGGGCAATGGATCGTCGCAGCTGCCGAGGGAATGCTGCTCGTGTGGAACCTCGAGCAGTTCGAGCCGAAGGCGTTCGCTTCCGTGCCGCCGAGCAGCGCGCGGTTCGTCACGGGTGACACGATGCTCGTCACGTATCAAGACGAGTCCGCCGAGTGGCTCGACCTGCGCTCAGGCAAGGCCACGTCGCTCGGTGACCTGCCCGGACTCGATCGCGTCGTCGCGGCGCCCGACGGTGCCGAGGCGATCGCCCTCGACCTCACGCATCGCGCATGGCGCGTCGCCGGTATCGGCCAGCCGCAGGCGCTGCCGGGCGAGGTCGACGGCGCCGCGTACATCGACAACACGCGCCTCGTGCTTGCCGGCGACGGCACGGTGCGGCTCGAGGATCTGCAGCACCGCACCAAGACCGCGCTCCTCGCGCATCCCGCCGCGCTGCGCGACCTCGCGGCGACCGAGAGCGGCTGGGTGGCCGCGTCGTTCGCCGATGGCCTGGTCTGGCGCAAGAGCCTCGCCGGTGGCGACATGAAGCTGCCCCTGCCGGCGCCGGTCCCTGCGCATCTGCCGCTCGTGCTCGAGGCGGACGGTACCGTCCTGTTTGGCGTCGGTCGCGAGCTGCGCGCGTGGAGTCCCGACGGCAAGGCCGAGGTGATCGTCACCGTCGAGCGACCGATCTATCAGGTCGCGCTCGTCTCGCCAGGAGTCGCGCTCGTGCTCGCCGATGACGGGAGCGGGCACCTCGTCGACGTGCGCGGCAAGACCGTGACCTCGCATCTCCTGGTGCAGGCGGGCGCCTCGCTCGCGACCGATGGCTCCCTGCTCGCCGGGCCCACGGTCAACGGTGGCGTCGAGGTCA
>JAYVWH010000575.1:0-2806 GCA_043786265.1 Kofleriaceae bacterium
GTCCTCGTCGACAAACGGGCCCTTGAGCGCCTGGACGACGTTGACGTTCGTGAGCGGGCGCAGGTCGACGTGGTTGACGAGGGCGTTGTAGAGCTCGTCGGCGAGCTCGCGACCGTGGTCGTCCGCGGACAGGTCGATCACCGCGACCTGGCGACGCTCGGAGGCCTGCGCGATTGTCGGTTGGGCGCCAGGAGCTGCCGCCGGCCCCGCTCCCGTCGGGGTGCTGACCGGTGGCCGGTCAGCGGGCACGCCCAGCGGCACCTGGGCATAGGTGGTCGTGGCCGTCGCAATGACAGCGCAGACGATCACCCTTCGGGCCGACAACCCGGACGCCATTCCCTTACTATAGGCCACCTTGCAGGTCCCTGCCCCCCGTCGGGGTATCCAGGGGTAGGGCGTGTGGTGAGTAACACGTCGGGCCATGGAAGAGCCGCTACAGAAATCCCTCGAACGCTACGACGTGCTGGACCGCATTGCGGTTGGCGGCATGGCGGAGGTGTTCCTTGCAAAAGCCTACGGGGCCCATGGGTTCGAGAAGACCATCGCGATCAAGCGGATCTTGCCCGAGCTTGCGAGTGATCCCGAGTTCGCGGCGCGATTCATCGCGGAGGCCAAGGTCGCGGTCAAGCTGTCGCACGCCAACGTCGTCCAGGTGTTCGACTTCGGCCGCATCGGCGAGTCGCTATTCATCGCGATGGAGTACGTCGACGGCCTCGACCTCGCGCTCCTGCTCCGCAAGTTCAAGGACGAGGGCCGCCAGGTCCCCCTGCCCGCGGCGCTCCACATCGCGATCGAGATCATCCGCGCGCTCGACTTCGCGCACCAGCACAACGTCGTGCACCGCGACGTGTCGCCATCTAATATCCTGATCTCGCGCGCGGGCGAGGTGAAGATCGCCGACTTCGGCATCGCGGTCGCCGCGTCGCCGCACCGCTCCGGTGGGACCGGCCCGCGAAAAGTCATGGGCAAGTGGCGCTACATGTCGCCCGAGCAGGCGCGCGGCGACACACTCGATACGCGCAGCGATCTGTTCTCCGCCGCCAGCGTGATGTTCGAGCTCTTCACCGGGCAGAAGCTGTTCCCCGGCGACGAGGCCGAAGACATCATCAAGAACATCGAGACGATGGTGATCCCGAAGGCGAACTCGCTGCGCCCCGGCCTGCCGAATCGTCTCGACGAGATCCTCGCGGGCCCGCTCGCGCGCAAACCGATCGATCGCCCGACCCGCCCCGCTCAGATCCTGCGCTCGCTGATCGAGCTGTCCTACGAGTCGAGCATCATGGCGACCGCGCTCGACGTCGCCGAGGCCGTGGCTGCGGTGCTCCCCGCAAAGCGCCTCTCGGGCACGGGGCAGCAGCTCGACGACGTGATCCGCAAGCAGCTCGGCGCGGCTCAGGACAAGAGCGTCGCGCGTCGCACGGCGATCACCTCGAACAGACCGCCGGGCACCGAGACTGCCGAGCGCGAGCCGCAGACCTCGACCGGCCTGATGCGCAAGGTGTCGCAGGACGGCATCTCGCGCCTCGAGGAGGTCGACGAGTTCGATCCGACCAACGTCGCCGGCCCGCGCGCGAAGCGAGCGACCGGGCAGATCATGTCCGCGTCGTCACCCGACTCGGGTCTGCACAAGCTGCTGAGCGCCACCGTTGACCCGGACCGCCGCACCGAGGGTGGTGGTCCGCCAACCGGACAGGTTCCGCGCGACTCGCAGGCGGAGCTGCCAACGGCCACGCCAACCAAGACTCCCGCGGCGAAGAAGCCCGCGCCCGCTGCAACGCCTGCGGTCATCCCCGCGACGCCCGTCCCTGCGCCGCCGCCTCCGTCGCGCCGCGGCCTGTGGCTGGGACTCGCCTTGCTCGTGCTAGCGGGTGGTGGCATCGCCGCCTGGCAACTGACGAAGGGACCGTCGACGACACCTGTCGTCACCGCACCTGCGGATGCTGCGACCGAGACGATCGAGTGGGGCATCGTCGCGATCGATCCGGTGCAAGAGGGTGCAAAGGGTTTCATCGCGGACGTTACCGGCACGGTCCCGGAAGGTGGAACGTTCGGGCCGACGTCGCACAAGACGCCGGTGCGCAAGCGCGTCGAGGCCAACAAGCCGTTTCGGGTGCACGTCGAGCTCGAGGGCCACCAGGTCTACGACACGGAGCGCACCGTCAAGCCGAACGAGACGCTCGCGCTCGAGCCAAACCTCGACGTAGCGCGTGCAATCCTCGTCGTCACGACCACGCCGCCCGGTGCGCAGGTCTCGCTCGCGGGTGTCGTCCTCGGCGTCACACCGCTCACGCGCAAGGACCTCGATCCCGCGGCCTCCGCGGACCTCGTGATCACGCGCTCCGGCTTCGAGCCCATCCGCCAGAAGGTGACGCTCGTCGCCGGCAAGTCCGTCGAGGTCACGCAAGCGCTCAAGGCCGGCCAGCGATTCGGCCGGCTCAAGCTGCTCGTCAAGAATGGCTGGGGCTTCGTCTACCTCAAGGGTAGCAAGACGCAGATCGGGCGTGCGCCGAGCGACGACCTGCGCGTACCGGTCGGTCGCCAGACCTTGCACCTCATCAACACCGGCAGGACGCCCGCGACCGAGTGGGACGTTTCGTGCGAGGTCGACGACAGCGAAGTGAAGACCTGCACGACGCAGATGCCGTGACCCGCTAGCGCTTCTTCTTGCGCACGATCTCGATCGTCACATCTCCCGTATCGACCTTGGAGCGGCACGACAGGCGGACTTTCGTGATGTGATAGACGTTGCCGAGGTGCTTCTTCTCCTCGTCGGTGAACGGGTTGAGCGTCTCGCCCCCCGAGAGGA
>JAYVWH010000576.1:0-4900 GCA_043786265.1 Kofleriaceae bacterium
GCCGAGAGCGTCCAGCGCCTTGGCGAGCGCGACCTCGTCGAGTTCTTCCGCAGCTACTACGTTGCCGACAACGTGACGCTCGTCGTCGCCGGTGATGTCGATCCGGATCGCGTGCGCCGCAGCGTCGAGCGTCGGTTTCGCGCGATGCCATCGGGGCGACCCACTCGGCGCGTCGCCGCCGAGCCAGCACAGACCGCGCCACGTGCCGTCGCGACGCTGCGCGATGTCAGTGAGGCGTACGTCGCCGTCGGCTTTCATGTCCCCGCGGCGCGTCACCCCGATGTCGCTGCGCTCGATGTCGCCGCGATCTTGCTGGGCGAAAACGAATCGGCGCGGCTGTCTCGCCGTCTACGCGATCGCGATCAGGTTGTCACGGGCGCCTATGCACACGTGCACGCACTCCGCGATCCAGGGCTGTTCGTGCTGTCGGCGACCACGCGCGCCCGTGATGCGCAGAAGAGTGTCGGCGCACTCGCCGACGAGGCGCTCGGTCTCGTCGACGATCTGACCCAGGACGAGCTCGACAAGGCACGCATCGCCGCCGAAGCCGGCTTGGTTCGCCAGCTCGAGACCGCTCAGGGGCGCGCGCGCATGCTCGGCTGGAACGCGAGCCTGACCGGTGACCCGCGGTTCGCCCACGTCTATCTGGACCGCATCCGCGCGGTGCGCCGCCACGACGTCGCCGCCGTCGTGCATCGCTACTTCCGGTCCGAGAACGCGACCGTTGCGGCGATCCTACCCGCGAAGTCGACGAAGACCGCGGCGCGCAACTCGTTTGCTCGTTCGGCCGAGACCAAGGTCCGCCGCTCGCTGCGCGTCGCGTCTGTTCCCGCCACGCCGGTCGAGAAGCGGGTCGCCCTGCCGAACGGTATGACGCTGCTTGTCCGTCGCGATCCGTCGGTGCCGATCGTCGCGATGCGCGCGGTGTGGCGCGGCGGCCAGCGCATCGAGGATGCGGCCCACGCAGGTGCGTCGACGCTGATCGCGCGCATGATCACGCGCGGTTGCGGCTCGCTCGATGCAGCGGCGGTCGCCGATCGCACCGATCGCCTTGGCGGCTCGCTCGGTGGTGTCGCCGGCCGCAACAGCTTCGGAATCGCCGGCGAGTGGCTCGCAAAGGCGTGGCACTCCGGCTTCGATCTGATCGCTGACTGCATCCTCGATCCCGCGTTCGCCGCGAGTGAGCTCGATCGCGAACAGCGCCTGCTGCTCGACGACCAGATCGCACAGCGCGACAACCCGACCCAGGTCGCGTTCCGGTTGTTCTCCGAGACCCTCTACGGCAATCACCCGTATGCGCGTGACGTGCTCGGCACGGCAGCCTCGGTCGGCGAGCTCGGTCGCGACGAGCTGATCGCGTTCTATCGCGCGCAGTATCCGGTCACGAACCTGACGCTCGCGATCGTCGGCGACGTCGATGTCGACGACGTGGTCGCGCGCGTGACCCAGCGGTTCGGCAAGCTGCCGCGCAGCAAGGTTGCCGCGGCAGTGCCGGCGCCGCCGAGCTTCGATCATCGGACCGCGAACGACCGCGAGGTCTACCGCTACCTCGATCGCGCGCAGTCGCACCTCGTGATCGGCTTCCCTGGCGCGACCGTGGACGCGAAGGACCGGTTCGCGCTCGAAGTCTTGATCGCCGTGCTCGGCGGTCAGAGTGGGCGCCTGTTTGGCGAGCTGCGCGACAAGCAGGGCCTCGTCTACCGCGTGTCCGCGCACTCGGTCGAGGGTGTCGACCCTGGCTTCGTCGCGATCTACCTGTCGTGTGCCGCCGAGAAGCTCGACGCCGCCGTTGCCGCCGTGCGCGGCGAGCTCACCAAGGTCCGCGACGGGGGAATCACGTCCGAGGAGCTGACGCGCGCCCAGAGCTACCTGATCGGGAGTCACAACATCGTGATGCAGCGCCGGTCCGCAGTCGCAAACGCGATGGCCTACCACGAGGCCTACGGCCTTGGCTGGCAGTCCTACGCGGCCTACGACGACGCGATCCGCGCGATCACGCAGGACGATGTCGCCGCCGCCGCGAAGACCTACCTGCGCGAGGACCGCGCGATCACCGCGACCGTGCGCCCCCCCGTGGTGACGCGGGGCGCCGAGAAACGCTCGCGGGTCGCACCGCCGAGCGGTCCGATCAAGGCACCGCCAAAACCGAAGTCGAAGCGTCGTCGCTCCCGCCGAAACGCATGACCCGCATGACAATGCCGTTCGCCCCCCCCTCGTGCTCGAACCACCTTCGCCGCGCACGCCCGGACGCATGAGTAAGCATCGCCGCCGAGCCGTCCGACCGGCCCCCGGGCGGTCTCGTGCCCCGGCAGCGCCTGGAGCGTCGTCGACGATCGGCCGCGGTGATCTCGACGCGAGCCTCGTGCTGATCTTCCCGCTGCTGCTCGCCTACGCGATCGGCGTGCTGTTCGTCGGGCGCGTCAACGGCGCGGACGTGATCACGCGCCTGCTCTACGGCACGCTGGGACGCACGCCCTACCTGCTCGTGTATGCGGCGGCGGCGTCGCTTTATCTATTATGGGTCCGCAGAAATGGTCGGGCTTCAACGCTGCGCATCGACGTTGTCGCGCCGCTCGTGCTCGAGGCTGCGATCTACGCCTTCACGCTCGGCACGTTGATCACGTTGGTCCTCGATCGGATGCTCGGGCTCAACCTCGGCGTGAGCTCGGTGGTCGGAGCGCTCGGCGCCGGCGTCCACGAAGAGATCGTGTTCAGACTTGGCCTGTTCGGCGGGCTCGTCGGGATCCTGCGCGGCACCGGCAAGCTCGGCGTTGCTGTCGCGCTCGTCGCGTCGTCGGTTCTGTTCGCAGCCGCGCATCACATCGGTCCGTACGGCGAGCCCTACACGCTCCACGCCTTCGCGTTCCGCATCTGTGCAGGCGCTGCGTTCGCCGCGATCTTCTGGTTCCGATCACTCGCCCACGCGGTATACGCGCATGTGCTCTACGACCTTGTCGTCGCGGCGAGCTGATGCGCGCGTGGGTTGCGGTCGTGCTCGCGTGTGGCTCCGGCCGGCTCGCATTCGATCCCCGCACCGACGGTGGCGGTGACGGTGATGCGGGTGCGGGCGCACGCTGCGGTTCGATTCGTCGCGTGCGCGACACCTTCGAGGGAACGGCATACGACTCGGTCCTGTGGGGCGCCTCGTACACCGATCCGGAGACGTCGCTTGCCATCGCGGGCGGCGAGGCGATCATCACGCCGGCGTCAGACGCCGGCCACGGGCGCCGACGTCGTCGAGTGCCAACTCCGCAGCGCCTTCGGCGACGCTGCACGGGCCGGCTGAGCCGCTTGCGATCAGCCCATCGCGCCCGTGTCGAGGTCCATGCGGCCGACGTAGAGCTCGAACTTCACGCGCTTGATCTGATCTGCGTTCGCGGTGCTCTGCAGGATCGACGTGTGGAGCAGGCCCATCTCGTAGAGGTTGATCCGGAAGATCACCTCCTGGCGGTTCGGCGACAGGAACTCGAGCGAACCGGACTTCTGGGCCGACGCGTCGTCCTGGCCGGTCTGGACGTACTTCTTGTACCAGTCGAGCAGGCCCTTCGCGTACTCGAGCGAGATGGTGCCGCTGATGTTCGGGAACTCGATCTTCGTCGGGACGATCTCGGGCTGACGGAACTTGCCCGTGTACATCTTCTTCACGTTCTGCTTGATCGTGAAGGACTCGACCTTGTTCGTGTACTTCATCTCATCGATGCCATCGATGTTGAGACGGAAGCCCGAGCACAGCCAGAGCTTCTGCTTCTGGCTAAGGTTTGCTTTCAACTTGCCGCCGCCGCCCGGCGACAGCGACGTCGCGTAAGGCTGGCACTTCACCTTGATGTAGGCGGCCTCCTTCGAGGCGCCATCGAGCGTGGGGAACGTGGTCTCCGTGATCAACGCACCCGAGAACTCGTGGGTGAGCGTTGGCTCCAGGTTGAAGTTCGCGTGGACGATTTGCCCGTCGTGTCGTGTGGGGTCCTTGTTCCACGAGTTCTTGATCCAGGTCAGCACCTGGTTCGCACCCGATAGACCAAACTCGAATGAGAATGGGTCGACCTCCCAGACCGAGGCGTGTTTGATCGCCTTGTTCTCGGGACCGATGCGCTCATCGATCAACGCGTGCTTCCCGAAGCCGCCATCGAGCGTCTTGAGATACGCGGTGGTGGGCTTGCCATCGATCTGCAGCTCGAAGTGACCCGCGGTGTATGACTTCTTTTGCGTGCTCATGGATGACGCCAGCCTCAGCTTAACGCGTTTCTTTCTACGATTACTGGCGCCTGGATCCCCCCGTGCCCACGCTAGTCTCCAGCGATCACCCATGAATCCGACGTAATTTCATGTGATTGGATCCGGCACGATGCTTGTACAATAATCCCGGTATGCGGCTGCCAGCCTGGATCCTCGTTGCCGTCCTCGGCATTTTAACGCTGGGGCAGGGCGTTGCCGCGGCAGAAAAGGTCAAAACCAACCAGTCGACCAAGCTCTACAGCCGGCCCGGGGAGCAGGCCACGGTCCTGCTCGCCATCAAGAGCGGCACGTCGATGATGCTGCTCAACAAGGAGGGCGGCCGCTGGTTGAAGGTCCGCGTCAAAGGACACACCGGCTACGTACCGCGCAGCAAGGTCGACATGGCCGACGACGGCGACATCGCGCGCAACACGCGCCGGCGGCCGTTCGTCGAGGGCCGCGGCAAAAAGCGCGGCTTTGGTGGAGATAGCGCGCCCGAGGATCGTGTCGGTGGCGATGCGATGAGTGAGGGCAGTAGCAGTGGCGGCGGTGGCGACGAAGAAGACGAGGAAGAGGCTCCGCCCAAGAAGAAGCCCGCAGCAAAGCCGGCAGCGAAGGAAGAGGACGAGGAAGACGAGGAGGAAGCTCCGTCGCCAAAGAAGAAGCCTGTCGTGAAGGCGAAGCCTGC
>JAYVWH010000577.1:0-4258 GCA_043786265.1 Kofleriaceae bacterium
TCGGTGACAATCGCGAAGAAGTAGGCTGCGTGGGCGGCCGCATCACGAAAGAGATGCGGCTTCGTCGACGTGCCGAGTTCCTCGCGATCCAGCAGGACGGGCAGAAGCATCATGGACGTCACGTCCTGGCGATTGCCCGCAAACGAACCGATACCCAGCTGCCCGGTCGGCTAGGCATCACGGTCACCAAGAAAGTAGGGAACGCGGTCGCTCGGAATCGAATCAGACGCCTCGTGCGCGAGTGGATGCGACTACATGACTGGGTCCCGGTTGGCTGGGACCTCGTAGTAGTTGCCAAGGACTCGGCAGCGCGGCAGGTTCACCCCGACGACTTCGCGCCCGATCTCTCCAAGATCCTGCGACAGCTCCAGTAACGCCATGCTCTCAGCACTTCATCGCTTGCTCGTCTCGATCGTGCTGTTGCCGGTCGTCGCGTATCGGCGCGTGATCTCGCCTCTCAAGCGCACGCCGACGTGCCGCTATCTTCCAACGTGCTCGGAATACGCGATCGAGGCCGTGCAGTCGCGCGGCGTCGTCGTCGGTAGCGGTCTCGCGATGTGGCGAGTGCTCCGGTGTAATCCGCTGTTCCACGGCGGTTATGACCCCGTACCGCATCACCGTTGCGGGCAGGAGCAGCACTGAATGCAGGATCAAGGTAGGCGTCTGCTGATCGCCGTCGCGCTCGCACTGGGCGTGATGTTCATGTGGCAGACGTTCTTCTCGCCGAAGGACAAGAAGGTCGACCCGGTCGCAACGATGGGCTCGGGCTCCGGAGGATCCGGCGCGCCCGCTGCGACGTCGCCCGTCGGTGTTCCGACGACGCCGGGTGCTGCTCCGGAGACGGCTGCACCGATTCCGCGCGGTCCCGAGCAGCAAATCAAGCTCGCGTTCCCCGCGTTCGAGGCCACGTTCTCGAGCTACGGCGGCGTGCTGTCTTCATGGCACCTGACCGACCATCGCTACGATCGCGACAAGTCCAAGGGCGAGCTGCTCCCGAAGCTGCCGTCGACAGGCGCGTTCGGCGTGAACTTCGCGAACTCGACCTACGTGCTGCGCGCGCAGACCGAGTGGGTCGGCACGAAGGTCAGCGACACCGAAGTTGTCTACAAGCTCGAGACCGACACGTTGTCGATCGAGAAGCGGTTCGTCATCGTCCCGGCGGTGTATCTCGTCAAGGCGACGATCAGCTACCGCGCGAAGGCAGCGGCCGGTCACGAGGCACGCCAGCAGCTCGCGGTCACCGTCTACGGTCAGCAGGATCCGAAGGACCACGGCGGCGGCGGACAGAGTGTCTCGCCGCGGCGCTGGGATTCCTCGTCGTACCGCAAGGGTACGCACGTGATCACGCCCGTCACGAGCGTGATCAAGCGGCCCCGCTACGAGTACGAGGTCGCGTGGACCGGTTTCGAGCATCCGTACATGCTCGTCGCGCTGGCGCCCAAGAATGCGCTCGCGAACAAGCAGACCATCGTCGAGAACGACTCGGGTCTGATGCGCACGGACATCCTGTTCGCGCAGCCGGACACGTTCAAGCCCGAGAGTCCGGTCGTCGTGCGCGAGATCAACGCGTTCTTCGGCCCGAAGCACTACCAGCTGCTCGAGCGCGTCGACGACGCCGCGGGCGTGTCGACTCACTTCAAGGACACGATCGATCTCGGCATGTTCGGTCTCATCGGCAAGCCGCTGATGTGGCTGCTGCTGAAGTTCTACGAGCTGCTCCAGAACTGGGGCCTGTCGATCGTGCTGCTGACGATCGTCGTGAAGAGCCTGACGATTCCGTTCACGACCAAGTCGATGCGGTCGATGAAGACGATGGCCGTGCTCGCCCCTCAGATGAAGGGCCTGCAGGAGAAGTACAAGGACGACAAGCAGCGCCTCCAGATGGAGACGATGGCGCTCTACAAGCAGCACGGTGCGAATCCGCTGACGGGCTGCCTCCCGATGCTGCTGCAGATGCCGATCTGGCTCGCGCTGTATCGCATGCTGTCGTCGACGGGCGAGCTGTACAACCAGGCATTCATCCCGGGCTGGATCGACGACCTGACGAACAGCGATCCGCTCCACATCCTGCCGGTCATCCTGATGGCGACGATGTTCGCGCAGGCACGGCTACAGCCGATGGGCCCGGCGATGGACCCGTCGCAGAAGATGCAGCAGCGGATGATGCAGTACGGCATGCCGCTGATGTTCGGCGTGATGTCCTTCTTCTTCCCCGCCGGCCTGACGCTCTACATCTTCACGAACACCTGCTTGAGTGCACTCCACTCGATCTACATGAACAAGTTCGACAAGAAGAGCCTCGCGCTCGCAGCGAAGATCAAGGCGTCGCAGGAAGCGGCGGCGCAGACAAAGAATCAGGCTGCAGCAGCGAAGGCGAAGCCCGCCAACGTTGCGGCCGATGATGATGATGACGAGGACGACGACGCGTCCGGCAGCTCGGCGAAGAAGCCAGCTGTGCGGCCCGGCGGCGGCTCCTCGCGCAAGCGCAAGAAGCGCCGGAACTAGGTTTTGGAGGCAGCTGCCATGAGTGAAACAGAACGTGAAGACGTCGCCGAGAAGGCGAGTGAGTTCCTGCTGGGCGTACTCGAGCGCATGGGAATCTCGGCCGATATCGACATCAAGGACGACACCGATCGCACGGTGCTCGAGATCCAGACCGCTGATACCGAGCTGGTGATCGGCCGCCGGGGCGTGGTGATCGACGCTCTCCAGCACCTGGTCAACAAGGCCGTGTTCAAGGAGAAGCGCGACGAGAAGACCAAGCCGCTCGTCGTCGACTCGGGTGGCTTCCGCGACAAGCAGGTCGAGCGCCTGCGGGGGATCGCCCAGAAGATGAGCGAGAAGGCGCTCGAGACCAAGCAGGTCGTCGAGCTCCAGCCGATGTCGCCGCACGATCGCCGGATCGTTCACATGGCGATCTCGGAGATCCCGGGGCTGACGACG
This sequence comes from Kofleriaceae bacterium, assembly GCA_043786265.1. Taxonomy (GTDB): domain Bacteria; phylum Myxococcota_A; class Polyangia; order Haliangiales; family Haliangiaceae; genus JABFXX01. Next base: position 2,944 of record JAYVWH010000577.1, read on the forward strand.
CGCAGCGAAGGTGAAGGCGAAGACCGCCACATCTGCATCGTGCCCGTCGCTCTCGCCGCCGCCGAAGGGTGAGCAACACGCTCGGTACGGGCGACACGATCGCCGCCATCGCCACCGCATCTGGGGTTGGTGGTGTCGGGATCGTGCGCGTCAGTGGACCGGAAGCGGTCCGGATCGTCGCCGCGACAATCGGAATCGAACCGGCGGCGCTCACGCGCGAGGTTCGCGTTGGGTGGGCAAAGGACGCTGCCGGTGCTCGCCTCGATCAGGTGATCGCTTTTGCGATGCGCGCGCCGGGGTCGTTCACCGGAGAAGATGTGGCCGAGCTACACGGCCACGGCGGGTCACTCAACCTCGACCGGCTGCTCGCCGCCGTCGTCGTACTTGGTGCACGGATCGCCGAGCCCGGCGAGTTCACGCGGCGCGCGGTCGGTAACGGCAAGTTGGATCTGGTCCGCGCCGAGGCGCTCCTGCAAGTCATTCACGCCGGCAGCGAGCGCGCGTGGCGCGTAGCGCAGGCAAACCTTGGCGGCGATCTCGGTCGCGCGGCTCACGAGCTCGAGACCCGTGCCCTCGGCGTGCTCGCCGAGATCGAGGGACGCATCGATTTTCCCGAGGACGATATCGAGGCCGCCGATGCCGCGATCATCGACTCCGAGCTCGCTGCCCTCGCCGCTCGGTGCGGTTCGCTCGCCGACGGCTTCCGTCACGGTCGCGCGCTCGCCCAGGGCATCTCCGTCGCGCTCGTCGGTCCGGTCAACGTTGGGAAGTCGTCGCTACTCAACGCTCTCGTTCGCTCCGAGCGTGCCCTCGTTGCCGCGCAGCCGGGTACCACGCGTGATTACCTCGAGGTCCACGACGTCTGGAGCGGTGTTGCGGTCACGCTCGTCGATACCGCCGGCCTGCGCGAAACAGTCGACGCGGTCGAGGCGCGTGGGATCGAGCTCGGCGAACGCCGTGTCGCGTCGGCCGACGTCGTGGTCGTCGTCAACGATGGCGTGGCGCCGTGGGACGACGGCTCGCGCTTCGCGGAGCGTGCGCTCGTCGTGCGGAGCAAGGCCGACCTCGACATCGCTGTTTCGTCATCGTCGTCGTCGACAAGTGGCGACTCTGCGGCGCTGGCTTCTCGTGCGGTGCTTTCCACTTCGGCCACCACGGGGACCGGTCTCGAGGATCTCAAGGCGCGTGTGCTCGCGCTTGCTGGCGTCGCTGACCGCGAAGGCGCCGAGGACACGCTCGTCACGACCGCCCGGCAGCAGGCGATGGCGGCGGCCGCTCGCGATGCCTTCCTGGCCGCCTCTGGTGCGTGGCGTGG
>JAYVWH010000578.1:0-1721 GCA_043786265.1 Kofleriaceae bacterium
GGGCCCCTGGTGGCCGCGGCGGGTTCACCGCGAGCTTGCGGCACGCGTGCGGCAAGCGGGTTTGTCGTCGGTGGCCGAGGCGATCGGGGCGGACGTGCCCCGGCTCGACGCCGCGAGTGCCTGAGCGCGCAACCGTGCGCTAGAGTGGCCGTCATGGCCATCCGCAAAATCGCTCAGATCGGGCATCCGGTGCTCCGTCAGGTCGCGCGCGCGGTCACGCGCGAGGAGCTGGCGTCACCGCCGATGCAGCAGTTCATCGACGATCTGGTCGAGACGATGCACGATGCGGACGGTGCCGGGCTCGCCGCGATCCAGGTGTACGAGCCGGTCGCGATCTGCGCGATCGAGGTGCGCAACAACCCGCGCTATCCGTACAAGCCACAGATCCCACTCACCATCCTCGTCAACCCCGTGATCACGGCGGTCGACGACGAGATGTTCTCCAACTACGAGGGCTGCCTGAGTGTCCCGAACCTGCGCGGGCGGGTTCAGCGAAACCTGCACGTGCGCGTCCAGGCATGGGACCGCCATGGCAACGCGATCGACGAGGTCGTGCACGGGCTCAAGGCAGGGACCTACCAGCACGAGGTCGACCACCTGAACGGCAAGATCTTCGTCGACCGCGCCGATCCGAGCACGTTCGCGACGTGGACGGAGTTCGACCGCCACCACAAGCAGCAGTTCGTCGAAGAGGCACAGGCCCTGGTCGCGCGCGTCGGCTCGTAACGCGTTATTGTCCGCTCGATGGCGCGAGCCCGCACCCCACGGAAGACGGCGACACCGCCGGCGCCCAAGCGCAGTCGCGGCAAAAAGGCCGCCGGTCCGCTGATCAACGTCCGCCATATGACGCGCCGGGATATCGGCGACGTCTGGAACTTCCTCAAGGTCAGCTTCCGCGCGGTCAATGCCGAGACGGTCGAGTACCAGCGCCCGCGGTCGCGCCGCCGGTTCGAAGAAGTGTTCGAGGAGGAGGGCATCGAGCAGCTCCTGTTCGAGGTCGACGACGACATCGTCGCGTACTCCGAGTGCAGCTACGAGGTCACGGGCTCCGACAACTGGATCAACCCGCGCTACTTCGAGAAGCGCGACATGAAGCCGCTGTTCGTCGACGAGCTCGCCGTGCATCCGAGCTGGAATGGCAAGGGCGTCGGTTCGTTTGTGCTCGAGCAGCTGCATCACCTCGCGCGCGTGCATGGTCTCAACCACCTGGTTCTCGAGGTCGCCGAGAACAACGAGAGCGCGCTCGAGTGGTACAAGAAGCGCACGTTCAAGAAGCTCGACGCTGCGATCTTCATGGCAGCGCCGGTCGATACCGAGCCCGAGCTGCTGCCGCCGCGCGAGCTACCGTCGGAGCGCAAGCCCGCTCCAGTTACCGACGACGACTAGCGACAGGTTTGCTGCAAGCGCGTCCGCTGCGCGGAGCTCGGATAGCTCCGATCGAATGCGGCGAGCCGAGCCGTCACGTCATGCTCGAGGACGCAGTGCGCCTCGATCGCGATGGCGGCTGCATCCTCCGCCATCTGGCCGTGATGCTGGGTCTCGCGTTCGAAGATGGCGATCGCGTCGAGCGCCGCGGGCGCAGCGCCGGACTTGAGCGCGAGCATCGCGCGATCGATCAGCTCGACCTCGCGTGCGAGCGTGGCGGGTGCGACGGCGCGCGGTGACGTTGCCACGATGGGGGCAGCGGCGACGGTCGGCTCGGCACTGGCGACGCGGACAGC
>JAYVWH010000579.1:0-6087 GCA_043786265.1 Kofleriaceae bacterium
CCGCCGACGCACTGGGCCTATAGCGGAGACGTGCCGCGCTACCCGCACGACATCGCGCGAGCGACCGCGCTGCTCGAGGCAGCGGGGCTGCACCCGGACGCGCGTGGTATCCGGTTGCGCCTGGTCTACAAGACGAGCGCGGACGCGTTTCGCGTCACCATCGCTCGCGTGCTCGCCGCGCAGCTGCGCCAGGTCGGCATCGAAGTCGAGGTCCGCTCGTTCGAGTTCGCGACGTTCTTCACCGACATCAAGAAGGGCAACTACCAGATCGCGACGATGCAGAGCCCGGAGATCACCGAGCCTGACTTCTACTACTGGTTCTTCCACTCGTCGCGGTGGCCCTCGCCCAAGGACCCGGACGGCTCGAATCGCTGGCGCTACAAGAGCCCCGAGATGGACCGGCTCGTCGAGGCAGGTCGTGGCGAGCTTGACCTCGCCAAGCGCAAGGCGCTCTACGCCGACGCGCAGCGCCTGGCCGCAACCGACCTGCCGGTGATCCCCCTGTGGCACGAGGACAATGTCGTCCTCGCCAATGTCGACGTCAAAGGCTACCAGATCGTCCCAAACGCACGTTTTATTGGGCTTGTTGGGACGTCGAAGTCTCCGTAGCTCCCCTTACATCCCTCTGGCTCCTATCGGGGCGCTGTGTTAGTTACGTGTCGCCTATGGCCGCGCTGGACCCCGCCTACGAAGAGCTGTTCCTTGGCATCGCCCACGCGTTGTTCGTGAACCGCCTGCACGTGCTCCGCCTCACCGAGATCGTCCGTATGGGCATCAAGCCCGACCCGCATGACCAGAACATGGACGTGCCGGCGGACATCGACCGCGAGCTGATCTCGCAGGCGTTCGCCTACGTGCAGCGCCACTTCCCGCCGAGCTTCAGCACCAAGATCGATTCAGCGAAGGCTCGCTGGATCCGCCTGGCGTAATCGTCTCACTTCGCCTTCCGCTTGCGAGCGAGCTCGGCCATGCGCGCGGCAAGCTCGCGTTCGAAGCCGGAGTCCGCCGGTTCGTACAGCTTGGTGCCGACGAGTTGATCCGGCAGATAGTCCTCCACGACGTACGCTCCGTCGAAGTCGTGCGGGTACTTGTAGTCCTGTCCGTGCCCGATCTGCCGGCTCGCGGCATCTGATCCGGGACGCAGCTTCGCGGGGACGGGGAGGGCGCCGTGCTCGCGAACGAGCTTGCGGGCAGCGCCGTAGGTCGTGAGCGCGCGGTTCGACTTCGGAGCGAGAGCTAGATATGTCACTGCCTGCGTCATCGGCAGCACACCCTCGGGCAAGCCGACCAGCTCGACGGCCTGCAGCGCGGCGATCGCGATCACGAGACCCTGCGGGTCTGCGTTGCCGACATCCTCGGCGGCGAAAATCACGATCCGCCGCAACACGAAGCGCGGATCCTCGCCGGCCTCGAGCATGCGCGTCATCCAGTACACCGCGGCATCGGGATCCGACCCGCGCATGCTCTTGATGAACGCGGAGATCACACCGTAGTGCTCGTCGCCCGCCTTGTCATAAAGCAGCGTCTTGCCCTGCGCGGCCTCGGCGACGTGCCCAGCGGTGATCGCCTGGCCGTCCCCCGCGAGGGAGGCCGCGACTTCGAGCACGGAGTACAAGCGCCGCGCATCGCCGGCGCCTGCGGCGACGACCTGTGCGGTGACCTCGTCGTCGATCGTCACGTGGTGGTTGCCAAGGCCGCGCTCGGCATCGCCGATCGCACGCGCGACGAGTCCGCCGAGCTCGCCCTCCGACAGCGGCTCGAGCCGCACGATGCGGCAGCGCGACAGCAGCGCCGCGACGACGCCAAAGCTCGGGTTCTCCGTGGTCGCACCGATCAGCGTGACCGTGCCGGCCTCGACATGCGGTAACAGCGCGTCCTGCTGTGTCTTGCTGAAGCGATGGATCTCATCGATGAACAGCAGCGTGCGTGCGCTGAACTGATCGCGGCGCGTGGCTGCCTTCGCGATCGCCTCGCGGACGTCTTTCACGCCGGCCTCGACCGCCGACAACGCCGTGAGCTCTGCCTTGAGTGTGTCCCCGAGCAGGCGCGCGAGCGTCGTCTTGCCGCTGCCGGGAGGCCCCCACAGGATCAGCGACGGGATGGCGCGGCCAGGACCGAGGTTCGAGAGGATGCGTCCCGGCCCGACCAGGTGCGCCTGGCCGACGACCTCGGCCAGCGTACGCGGCCGCATGCGCTCGGCGAGTGGCTGCCCGACGCCCCGCTTGCGTGCGCTGTCAGCGAAAAGGTCCATGTGACAGCGGTGTTATACACACATGTCCACGTGCGACCACGGGCGGGCAGTCTGGGGACGACACACCCGGCAAGCGGGCCATCCGTCCCCCCTGGCGTGGACCACATTTCACCTCGTTACCCCGCCGATCCGCATGGCACGGCCCCTGCTACTCGCTGGGTGATGCTGCTCGAGACGGTCTTCCAGTATCGCACCCTGATCGGGAAGTGCGATCTCGGCGTCGGCCTCGAGTGGGAAGAGATCGAGGACGTCGCGCGGATCGAGCAGGCTTTCGCGTCGACCAGCAACGACGGTCGCCGGTTTCGCCGCCAGGCGATCGACATGTCCGCGATCATGCGTGGCGACCAGATCAACGATCGCGTCGAGCTGGTCGAGATGGGCCCCGGTGGATGCGTCGCGATCAACGCGCCGTTCATCGCGCGTGGCGAGCTCGTCGAGCTAGTGGTCGATTTCAACGAGGACAGCTATCGCTTCATCGCTCGCGGCGTGTGGCTCAAGGATGAAGGGACCGACTACCGCGTCGGTATGCGATTTGTCGGCATGCCCGTGAAGCTGCACAAGGTGCAGATCAGCGAGCATCGGCAGGACGTGGTCGACCGGATCAGCATCGCGGCGTAGCGGTTAGCCACGGCGAGCAGCGCGGCGACGGCGGCGGCGGACGACCAGTGCAATCACGCCGAACGAGATGCCGGCGTGGGCCCACGGCGTGCTCGTGCGGCCCGTGCGATCGGTGCTGCAGCAACCACCACCGCCACCCGACGGCACGCAGGCGCCACTGGCGCCGGCCGGCGTGCACTCGAAGTCTTTCGGGCAGCTGTCGGCGGTTCCAACGATGCAGTCCTGCGAGCAGAAGCCGCCATCGGTGGTCTCCGCGCACTTGTTGCTCTCGCAGAACTGGTCGTAGTCGCACGTGTCGCCGAGCACGCCGGTGGGCGCGGCCCAGAAGCAGCGGCCTTCGCCATCGCACTGCTGGCCCTTCGCGCACGTCGTCGCGCTCGTGCACGGTGCACCCTTCGTGACGCGGATCTTCGACGACGTCGTGCTGACGCCAAGGTCGTCATAGGCCTTCACCTCGATGTCGGTGACACCGTCGGGCACGCCCCCGGGGAACAGCACGTTGTAGCCCGACGGGTTCGGCTGACCATTGTCGCCAAACGCAGCGCCCTTCACCGATGCCCACATATAGCCGTTGAGGTAGAGCTCGGACTTCTCGATGCCACGCTTGGAGCCGGCGGAGAAGTTGACGACCTGACCGTTGGACGCGGTGCCACCCGGCGACGGCGACGTGACGTTCACGGTCGGCGGCGGAATCAGCGGCTGGGTTCCGGGACCGAACACGCTGAGGATCTTCTGGTGGGTATTCTGCAGACCACCGCACGAGCACTCGCGCGGCGGACCGAACTCACCGCACTTGGCGGCTTTGTTGCGGAAGAACTTCTGACCGCCGCAATCGGTGCGGTAGGTCATCGGGTCGTTACAAGCGGGCGTGCCGTCGAAGAACTCGTACGAGTGATCGAGGCCGTAGTGGTGGGCGGACTCCTGACCCGCGACCGAACAGATTTCCCAGATGCGCGACTGCGCCTGGGCGGTGGGATAGTAGTAGTAATTGTTTCCCGCGAACGTGTACGACATCGCGTTGTCGTTCGGGGAACAGCTCGTGTGAGCGGGCGCGACGCCGCCGACCATTGTCGAATCGAGGCCGACGTCTCCAGACGTGCCGCCGATCAGCGCCTCCGTCCAGTTGCCGGAGCTGGCGCCGGGCTTGACGTCGGTGACGACGATGTTGAACGGAGAGTAGATCTCCTTGACGCACTGGACGACAGCGTTCCACTCAGCGTCCGCCGCAGCGCCCTTCTGATGGTTGTTGTTCTCGTACTCGCTCAGGATGTGCGGTCCCGGCATGATGTACGTCGAGATGTGCATGCGCGCGTCGTTCATCGTGCCGCCGGTGACCGTGCAGCCACCGGTGCAACGGTTGAGGTACAGAACGTTCGACACCTCGAACGGCGGCGAGCTGTTGAACTGTTCGGGCGGGGTCGCGACCATCTTGAGCCGGCCGTCGCCGATCCAGGTGCCCGGCGGGACCTTTGACAGGTAGCCCGTGGGCTCGGCTGACGCGGGCGCAGCGATCGACAACAGCAGGAGGGCAGCAAATCCCAGGCGCGACATCTCGCCGATGTACTACGGCTCGACGGTCTCCTACCAGACCGAAGTGTCGGGGCCGGCTGCCTCAGCGCTGGCGGAGGCGCTGGAGCAGGTGCATCGTCCGCGGCGGCAGGGTTTCGCCACGCCAGGCCAGCGCGCGCGTCAGGACCAGGGCCTTGTCGGCGGCAGTCAGCTGCGGGCGCTGTGCGAAGAGTCGCTTTCCGACGCGGTCGATCTTGTCGAGGATCCGCATGCCGCCGTGCCAGGTCAGCGCGAGCTCGACCGCGAGGTCCGAGCCGACGACGTCCACGAGCGGACGGGCGCGCTCGAACAAGGCGCGGGTCCGTGCGACTTCGAAGCGCACGAGGTTGCCGACGGCAGCGCTCACGCGGCGTGTGGCAATGTCTCCCTCGCTGACGCCGAAGTGGCGCAGGTCCTCGGCGGGCAAGTAGACGCGGCCGCGCTCCCAGTCGCTCGGCACATCCTGGATGAGGCGCGTCACCGCGAGTGCAGTCGACAGATCCTCGGCGAAGGCGTGCAGCTCGGGTGCGCGATATCCGCCGATGTAGAGCAGCAGCCGGCCGACCGGCTCGGCAGCCTGGCGGGTGTACGACAGCAGCTCGTCGAACGTCGCGTACCGTCGGCGTTCGAGGTCGGTCCGGAAGCCGGACAGCAGCTCCGTGAATTCCGTGATCGGTAGCGCGAACTTGTCGACGGTGTCGGCGAGCGCGATGAAGACGGGGTGGTCCGCATGGCCGCGGTAAGCGGCGTGGAGTTGCTCCTCCCAGCGATCGAGCTCGCGCACGCGACGGCCCTCGTACGCGGCCTCGTCGGCAAAATCATCGGCGACGCGCGCGAACGCGAACAGCGCGAAGATGTGCTTGCGCAGCTCACTCCGCGCGAACATCGAACCCACCGGGTAGTTGTGGTGGCGAGCGCGACACAGCGCCTCGCAGTAGCGATAGCAGGCCTCGATGTCGAGCGAGGGGGGCAGCGGGACGGCGAGGGCAGGCGAACGAGTGAGACCGATGCGCTTGATCACGGCAACTCCTTCAGGCGTGCGAGAACTTCGCGCGCGCGATCTGCTTTGACATCGCCTGCCGCCGAGAGCTCGGCCGCGACGCGATCGACGAGGTCGCCGGTTGCACCGGCAGCGCGAGCGACGCCGCGGGCGTGCAGCGCCATGTGACCGCGCTGGATGCCCTCCGTCGCGAGCGCACGCAGCGCTGCGAGGTTTGTCGCGAGACCGGCAGCACCGGCAAGCGCCGCGAGGCGGTCGGCGTGGGTGATGCCCGCGAGCTCGAGCGTGACGCGCGCGGTGGGGTGGCTGTGGAGCGCGCCGCCGACGGTACCGACTGCGAGAGGCATCACGAGCTCGCCGGTCAGCCCGCCGGAATCCTCGCGCCACACGGCGAGTGGGCGATACGCACCCGTGCGCGCTGCGTATGCGTGGGCACCCGCCTCGACCGCGCGCCAGTCTTGCCCGGTCGCGACGAGCACGGCGTCGACGCCGTTCATGATGCCCTTGTTGTGCGTGGCGGCGCGGTACGGATCGAGCTCCGCGAAGCGCGACGCGGCGGCGACCGCAGCCCGGACGTCAGCACCACCGAGCGCGCCGTCCTCGACGCGGCAGCGCACGGTGATCGTCCGGCCATCCGTGAGGTTACTGAGAATGCGTAGACCCACCTGGC
>JAYVWH010000580.1:0-3005 GCA_043786265.1 Kofleriaceae bacterium
TGGTTGCGCCGGCGATTGCTCGAGCGACGAGACGTGCGGCAATGGCATGGTCGACCCGAGCGCGGGTGAGCTGTGCGACGACGGCAACACGATCGGCAACGACGGCTGCAGCATTGACTGCCTGAGCGACGAGACGTGCGGCAACGGCGTGATCGACGCGAACAAGGGCGAGACGTGCGACGACGCGAACAGCGTCTCCGGCGATGGCTGTGGCAAGAACTGTCAGCTCAACGAGGACTGCGGCAACGGCGTCCTCAATCCCGGCGAGCAGTGCGACTCGATGAACCAGTTCACGTCGGCCTGCGATCCCGATTGCACATTCCCGCTGTGCGGTGATGGCGTGCGCAACGCGGTCGCGGGCGAGCAGTGCGACGACGGCAACACGATCAACACGGACAACTGCGATGCCCAGTGCCACATTCCAATCTGCGGGAACCTGATCGTCGAGGGTGCCGAGCAGTGCGATGACGGCAACACCAAGACGAACGATGACTGCATCGCCTGTCGCGCTGCGGTGTGCGGCGATGGCTACAAGCGACCGAGCATCGAACCGTGCGACGACGGCAACCAGATCCAGACCGATGCATGCCTCATCAACTGCCAGAACGCCTCGTGCGGAGACGGCTTCATCTGGGCGGGTCAAGAACAGTGCGAGGACGGCAACAACGTCACGACCGACGCTTGCCCGAACTGCCATACCGCGCGCTGTGGCGATGGCTACGTGTACACCGGCTTCGAGCAGTGCGACGACGGCAACACAGCGACCACCGACGCTTGTATCGCGTGTGTCCCGGCACGCTGCGGCGATGGCTTCACGCGCACCGGTGTCGAGCAGTGCGACGATGCCAACGCGACCCAGACCGACGCCTGCTTGATGAACTGTCAGAGCGCTCGGTGCGGCGACGGCTTCATCCGCGCCGGTGTCGAGCAATGCGACGACTCGAACACCAGCAACCTCGATGCGTGCGTCGGCACGACCTGCCAAAACGCGCGTTGCGGCGACGGCTTCGTGCACACCGGTTTCGAGGCGTGTGACGACGCGAACACGTCGCAGCTGGATGGGTGCCTGAACAGCTGCGCCGCGGCGACATGCGGCGATGGCTTCGTGCGGACGGGGGTCGAGCAGTGCGACCTGGGCGGCAACAACATCAACACCGGTGCCTGCACGCTCAGCTGCAACACCGCCGTATGCGGCGATGGCTTCGTCTATGCGGGCGTCGAGACCTGCGACAGCGGCGCGAGCAACGGGACGATCTCCGGGGGCTGCAACGCGACATGCACCGGCCTGCAGCCCTGATGTTGCCTCGATGTAGGGATACGACCTACGCGGTCCCGCTTTGGAAGCTGAGTTACCGATCGGCTACAATCGGCTAGGAATGTCCGGGCGGTATCCCAAGACGGGGACGGTCTTGCTCGGCAAGTACCGCATCGAGTCGATCATCGGCGAGGGCGGCATGGGCGGTGTCCTCAAGGCCTGGCACCTCGACCTCGACGAGCCGGTCGCGATCAAGGTCCTGTTGCCCGAGATGATGGACCGCGCGGAGATCGTGCAGCGCTTCATGCGCGAGGCCAAGGCGGCCGTCAAGCTCAAGGGCGATCACGCGGCGCGCATCCTCGACGTCGGCAAGCTCGAAGGCGATGTCGACGGCAAGCTCGAGGGTACGCCGTACATCGTGATGGAGTACCTCGACGGCGCGGACCTGAACGCGATCCTCAAGCATCACGGCCCGCAGGAACCGTCGATGGCGGTCGATCTGATGATTCAGGCGTGCGAAGCGATCGCCGAGGCGCACTCCCTCGGCATCATCCATCGCGACATCAAGGCGTCGAACTTCTTTGTCACGCAGTCCGAGGGGGAGCCGCCACAGCTCAAGGTCCTCGACTTCGGCATCGCGACCAGTCCAAAGGGAACGAGCGACCTGACCGATGGAGAATCGGTGATCGGCACGCCGTCGTACATGGCGCCCGAGCAGATGCGGTCGTCGCGCATGGCGGATGCGCGCAGCGACATCTGGTCACTCGGAGTCGTGCTGTACGAGATGCTCGAAGGCGCACGGCCGTTCCGGTCGGAGGCGTATGCGGATCTCTGTCTCAAGGTCGGGATGGATCCGCCCGAGGCGATGGTGCAGCCGAACACCCCGGAATCTCTGCAGGCGATCGTGATGAAGTGTCTCGAAAAGACGGTCGAGCGCCGCTACCAATCCGTCGCCGAGCTCGCATTCGACTTGCTGCCGTTTGCTTCGGATCCCGTGACCGCACGCGCATCGGTGGAACAGACCGCACGCTTGCTCAGCCGCAGGGGCACCAAAGTCATCGATGCGAGCCGTGCACCTGATGACCTCACGCCGGCACCGGGCGCTGCCCTGCGCAGGGCTGGTGGACCGATCTCGTCGCTGACACCGGCGGGTGGCGTGCCGATCGTTCGCGTGCCGACGAGCGTCGGCGAGGGTAGCGGCGAGCGTATGTCGCAGTCTCAGTCTCAGTCTCAGTCGAAGTCCCACTCGCAGTCAGTGAGCCGCTCGCAGGTCCAGCCCAAGTCGCGGCGCGGGCTGATCATCGGTGCGAGCTTCGTCGTTGCGATCGCCCTCGCCGGCATTGGTGTGTTCGTCGTGGGCGGCGGCAAGGGCAAGTCGGCGCCGGAACCGGCCGCGGAGCCCGAGCAAGCGCCGTTGAAGATGGAACCCAAGATCGCCACGCCCGCTCCCCCCGCGAAGGGCAGCGCCGTCGAGACCGGCAGCGACGGCAGTGCCACCGCGCAGGCGGGCAGCGGTTCGGCCGGCAGCGTGGTCGAGGTCGGTAGCGGTAGCGGTAGCGGTAGCGCCCAGGCCATCAAGAAACAGATCGGCAACGGCAAGACCATCCACAAGGTCAACAAGGACCCGTACGCAGAGCGGCGCTGACCTGGCGCTATCCCGGCACGCACTACTGCAACTAACGCAGACGCGCTTCGGGTAGCGAGCCACGCCGGCCCGCGGTGATCGCCACGATCGGTAGGACGACCACGC
>JAYVWH010000581.1:0-2565 GCA_043786265.1 Kofleriaceae bacterium
CTCGAACTTCTTCTACGACCAGCCGCTCGGGATGTTGATCAACGCCGCGATCGCCGGCGGCGCGATGTACCCGCCGGTCTTCCGGCAGGCCGAACGCCGCAAGCTCAACGACGAAGCGCTCGACAAGATGGTCGAGATCGTCCGCCAGAAGGGCAACGTCCTCGGCATGCACCCCGAGGGCACGCGCGGCAAGGGCGACGACCCGTACACGTTCCTGCCCGCCCAGCCTGGCGTGGGCAAGCTCGCGCTCGTCGCAAAGCCGGTCGTCGTGCCCGCGTTCACCCTCGGCCTTGGCAACAACATCGTCGAAGACGTGAAGCTCAACTTCGGCAAGACGGCGCGTACCAAGCATGCCGTCATCACGGTGTTCGGCGACCCGATCGACTACAGCGACCTGATGGCCGAGAAGCCGCGACCGACGCTGTACAAGAAGACCGCGGACCGCTTCATGGCCGAGATCAAGAAGCTGACCGAGCGCGAGAAAGCGCTACGCGCGGACATCCTCGCCGGGAAGATCACGAGCGACGATCCGCGCTGGCTCAATAACCGCAACGCCAGCAAGCTCTACGCACACGAAGCGCGGCGGTAGCGGTATCATAGCGATATGGGAGTCGGCGGAGACGACGATACTCTCGCGGGTTCGCTGCCCTCGTTCGCCGGAAGTGTCACGCCGATACCGGAGGCGGAGCTGCTCGCGGGTCGGTATCGCATCATGCGCTGGCTCGGTGCCGGCGGCATGGGCCGCGTCTACGAGGCGCTCGACGGCGAGCTCGGCGAGCGGGTTGCGCTCAAGGTGGTCAACGCTGGTCTCAGTGACGATGCGCTCGAGCGGTTTCGCCGCGAGGTCAAGCTGACCCGTCGGATCCAGCACCGCAACGTCGCCCGCATGTTCGACATCGGCGAGCACAACGGCGAGCGGTTCCTGACGATGGAGCTGATCGATGGCGAGCCGCTGACTCGCAAGATGGCTCCCGCCCCGATGCCGTGGCCCCAGCTGAAAGCGATCGCCGAGCAGCTGTGCGCGGGCCTTGCCGCCGCGCATGCCGCGGGTGTCATTCATCGCGATCTCAAGCCCGACAACGTATTGATGGAGCGGACGACCGATCGCGCCGTGATCACCGACTTCGGCATCGCGCGCAGCGGCGACGATCCGACCGTCACGCAGGTCGGCGCCGTCGTTGGCACGCCGCGCTACATGGCGCCGGAGCAGCTTGCTGGCCTGGAGGTCGATGCGCGCGCAGATCTCTTCTCGCTCGGTGTGATGCTGTTCGAGCTCGCGACCGCCACGCGGCCGTGGCCCGGCGATAATGCGATCTCCATCGCTGTCTCGCAGGCGACCACCGCGCCGCGCACGATGGAATCCGGGTCGACTGTCCCGGCGCACTTCGCCGCGATCGTCGCAGCGTGCCTGCAGCTCGATCCACGTGATCGGCCGGCGTCGGCCTCGGAGATCGGTGCAGCGATCACGGAGGGCCGTCCAGTGACGAGCTCGCGCGAGAGCGTGACGCGGCTGTCCAGGCAAGGCGAGCAACCGCGGTTGCGCACGCCGACCAACGTCCCGCGGACACCGGCGACCCCGGCCACCGCCGAGCCCACCTCGCTCGCAGTCGTACCGGTCACATGCGCGCCAGATGACGAGTACCTCGCCGACGGCCTGCGCGACGACCTCACCGATACGTTGTGCGCGACGCCGGGTCTTCGCGTGCGCCCTGCTGGCATCGAGCGTGGTGGCGAGGCGCTCGATGCGCGGGCACTCGGTGCACGGCTGCATGTCGATCACGTCGTCGTCGCGTCGCTGCGGCGCACGCCGAAGGGGCTGCGCATCAGTACGCGACTCGTCAGTGTCGCCGATGGCTTCCAGATCTGGGCGAACAAGGTCGACTGCACCGAGAGCGACGTGCTCGAGGTAGCCGACGAGCTCGCGCGCGGTATTGCCACCGCGCTCTCGACGCGCGCGACCGTCGAGACCAAACCGACCGATCCACGCGCGGTCGATCTCTATCTGCGCGCGCGCGCCGAGCTGCGCCGATTCTGGGGCAGCCACGCCCAGACCGCGGCGACGCTGCTCGATCAAGCGGTCGAGTTTGCCCCGACCTCCGCGCCGATCCTCGCCGCAGCGGCCTACGCCCACGTGCAGACGTGGGTGATGCGAGGTGACGCGGAGCTGATGCCCAAGGCCGAGGCTGCCCTCGAACGTGGACTCGCGACCGGACACGGCGAAGCGTATCTCGCCGCCGCGCAGTTCCATCTGAACCGCGGCAATTCGGTGCTCGGTGCTCGCGAGCTCGCACGCGCCCTCGTGCGCGCGCCGATGTCGGCCCAGACGCAGGAGCTCGCCGCGCGGCTCCTCCTCGAGATCGAGGGGACGGTCACCGCGCGCCAGCACTACGAGACCGCGCGTGGCCTCGATCCGGGGCGCGCCAACATCATCGACGCCGACCTTTGCCGGCTCGACGCTCTCGAGCAAAAGTGGGTCGACGCCGACGCTCGCAACGCGCGCCTGATCGGCGACCCCGATCCTTCCATCCACCAGCTCGGCTTGATCCAGAAGGCGCGCCTCGATTG
>JAYVWH010000582.1:0-4488 GCA_043786265.1 Kofleriaceae bacterium
AGCACACGTCGGTCGCCAAGCTCCTCGGTGCGGTGACCGAGGTGAACTCGGCATCGATCACGCGCGGCATCTCGATGCGGATCGATTGTCCGCCGGACCTTGAAGGGCGCTTTGATGGCAGCCTCGTCGAGCGCGTGCTGCACAACCTGTTTGGCAACGCGACGCGCTACTGCAATCCCGGCGGCACGATCACCCTCCGCGGTAGCCGGTGGCACGAGATCGGGAGCGTCGAGATCGCCGTGACCAACACGGGGCCCCAGATCCCCGACAGTCTCAGGCCCAACCTGTTCGGCAAGTACGTGCGTGGCTCGGGCGGCAAGCGGGGCATGGGCCTTTATTTCTGCCGGCTGGTCACCGAAGCGCACGGCGGGCAGATCAGCTGCGAGACCGGCGCCGATGGACCAAGCTTCGTGGTTCGGCTGCCGGGGCGAGCATAGCTGGTGTAGACTCGCCACGTGGCATTCCGAGTCCTGATCTGCGACGACGAACCCGACGTCCGGTCGATGATGCGGCGCACGCTCCGCCAGTACGACATCACGGACGCGAGCTCACCGCGGGAGGCCCTCGATCTGTTGAAGGCGTCCGTGTTCGACGCGATCGTGGCCGATTATTCGATGGGCGCCGAGAGCGACGGGCTCGACCTGCTCCAGCTCTGCAAGGTGCAGTATCCGGCCATGATCCGGTTCCTCGTGACCGCTACCCGCGACCTCGACGTCGCCCTGCGCGGTGTCAACGAGGGTTCGATTCACCGCTACTTTCTGAAGCCGTGGGATGAGAACAAGCTGCGCGATGCGCTGGAGATCGTGCTGCGCTCGCGGAATGCAGGCGCCACGCAGGAGTAGCCATGGAGACCCAGCCAAGTGGTCCCCGCTTGGCAAAGCCCGGCCCAAGCTTTGCACGTGTCGAAGTCTGACGATGAGCACCAGATCCCTTCGCGTGTTGTTCGTCGACGAAAACGTGGGTGACGTCGAACAGCTGATACGCGAGCTGCGCCGAAGCGGTTACGAACCGGTCGCGCGACGAGTGGACACGGTGGCGGCGATGGTCGAAGCGTTCAAGGATGCGACGTGGGACATCGTCCTGTCCGACTTCACGCTGCGCGAGCTCGACGCCTCCGCAGCGCTGGGTGTGCTCAAGGATCGCGGGCTGGACCTTCCGTTCATCATCGTGTCAGGAACGCGGGACGACGACACGGCCGCGGCGATGAAGGCCGGGGCGCACGACTACCTTCGTAAGGAGAAACTCGCGCGGCTCGGGCCGACGGTCGAGCGCGAGCTTCATGAAGCGGCGAGCCGCGCGAGCGCTCGGCGGGCGGAACGTTCGCTCCGGCGAAGTCAGCGACAGCTCGCCGCCGCACAGGAGATCGCCCAGATCGGCAGCTGGGAGCTCGATCTCGACACGCGCATGCTCGTCGGCTCCGAGACCTTCTATCAGATCTACGGACTGCCACCCCAGGACGTGCCGACCAGGCTCGACCTCGTGCAGGACCGAATTCACCGCGACGACCGCCCGTCCTTCGACGTCGCTCTCACCCGCCTCGTTCAGGAGCGGCAGCCGTTTACCAACGAGCACCGGATCCTGGAGGCCGGCGGTTTCCGCATCGTCCAGGTGCACGGCCGGCCCGTTCTCGACGATAGCAGCCGGTTGCGCGCGATTTTCGGAACGACGCAAGACGTCACCGAGCGCAAGAAGCTGCACGAGCAGCTCGTGGTGTCTGATCGCATGGCGTCGATCGGTGCGCTCGCCGCCGGGCTGGCGCACGAGATCAACAACCCGCTGGCTACCGTGATCGCGAACCTCGACCTCGCGGGTCAGGAGATCGCCGCGCTGGTCGCGAAGGGCGCACAACTCGACGAGCTCCAGGCCCAGCTTCGGGACGCGCACGACGCTGCGCAGCGGCTACGTCGTATCACCGGCGACCTCAAGGTGTTAGCGCGACCAGAGGTCGACGACATCAAGCTCGCGATCGATGTCCAGCAGTTGATGGAGTCCTGCGTGAGGCTCGCCGGGAACGAGATCCGCAACCGCGCGTCGCTGGTTTGGGAGTACGGCGAGGTCCCGCACGTCTTCGCGAACGAGTCCCGGCTGGGGCAGGTGTTTCTGAACCTCCTCGTCAATGCGGCGCAGGCGATCGCCGAAGGGAAACCGGACCAGAACGAGATCCGCGTCGCCACGCGAACCGACGAGGATGGGCGGGGCGTGGTGGAGGTCGCGGATACCGGGCCCGGGATGTCCGACGAGGCAAGGAACCGTCTCTTCCAGCCGTTCTTCAGCACGAAGCCCGGCAACCTCGGCACCGGGCTGGGGCTTGCGATCTGCCAGCGCATCGTCACCGACCTGGGAGGTACGATCTCCGTCGAGAGCTCGGTGGGGCGCGGCACGCTCGTTCGCGTGACGCTTCCGCCCGTACCCGCGGTAACCGCGCCGGTGCTCGCGCCGCAGCCGGTCGCGACTGCCATCCGACGGGGGCGCGTGCTCATCATCGATGACGAACCCATGATCGGGTCGGCGATCCGCCGCACGCTGCGGGCTCAGCACGATGTCGTCGCGTGTCTGAAGGCCACAGAGGCGCTCGATCTGATCCGCGCAGGGGAGCGGTTCGACGTGATCCTCTGTGACCTGATGATGCCGGAAATGACGGGTATCGAGTTTCATTCCGAGCTCGATCGACTCGATCCGAGGCAGGCGGCCGATGTGATCTTTCTGACCGGCGGTGGGTTCACGCCCGCTGCCAAGACCTTCCTCGCTAGTTCACCGAATCTCCGCATCGAGAAGCCGTTCGATGCCGCGAACCTCCGGTCCGTAATCAACAGCCGGATCGTTTCGACGTAGCTCAGCTCTTCGCTCGTGCAGCCCCTGTGGCGATCGGTGTCACCTTTGCGAGTCGCAAGGGCTGTTCGTCGACCTCGGCCCCACCGGATTGGCGCAAGCGCGACAGGCGGAGGCGGAGGTTGTTCGGACTGTCCGCGGCGCGCAACGCTTCGTCGTCCTCGATGCGGCCGGCAACAGCGAGATCGAACAACGCCGAATCAAACGTCTGGCAGCCGTCGTGACCGCTCTGCTCCATGGCTTCCTTGAGAGCGTCGGTGTCGCCGCGCTTGACCAGGTCGCGGATCCGCGGCGTGTCGAGGAGGATCTCCAGTGCGGCCGCGCGCCCATCGCCGATCGCCGCGACGAGTCGCTGCGAGATGATCGCACGCAGGTTGAGTGAGAGCTGCAGGCGAATCTCGTGCTGTCGGCTCGCCGGGAAGAAGTTCAAGATCCGCTCGATCGCCTGGTTCGCGTTGTTGGCGTGGAGCGTCGACACGCACAAGTGACCGGTCTCTGCGAACGCGATCGCGGCTTCCATCGTCGCGACGTCACGGATCTCGCCGATCAGGATCACGTCCGGTGCTTGACGGAGCGCGTTCTTGAGCGCGTCCTGGTAGGAGAGGGTGTCGAGGCCGACCTCGCGCTGGGTGACGATGCACCGGCGATGGGGGTGAATGAACTCGACCGGATCCTCGATCGTGATGATGTGCCCGGTCTCGATCCGATTCCGGTGGTCGATCATCGCGGCCAGCGTCGTCGACTTGCCGCTGCCCGTGCCACCCACGAGCAGCACCAGGCCGCGCTTGCTGCGCATGATCTCGGCGAGCGCGGGAGGGTGGTTCAGCTCGTCGAGAGTCTTGATGGTGGTCCGGACGAGCCGGATGACCATGCCCGTTTCCCCGCGCTGCCGGAAGATGTTGGCGCGGAACCGGCCACCGCTCTCCATCGACAGCGCGAGGTTCATCTCCAGCTTCTGCGCGAACTCGCTTCGCTGTGCGCCGGTGAGGAGCGAGTCGGCCATGACCGCGATCTGGACGCCTGTGAGGGAGGTACGACCAGCGTGGCCGGTGCCGTCGATACGAAACACCGGCGGGCTCTCGGCTGCGAGGTAGAGATCCGAGGCTTCGACGTGAAGCATGTGCTCAAGCAGGGTCCGAATCGACGGATCCCATGCAGCTTCGGCGTTCATCGGGCCACCGCCTGCTTCTCGACAGGCGCCAGATCGGGCACGCGCTTGCGAGCCTCGTTGATCGTAACGGTTCCATTTACAACGAGCTCCATGACGGCTGCCTCCATGGTCTGCATTCCGACCCGGCCACCGACCTGCATGGCCGACGGGATCTGGTGGGTCTTGCCCTCTCGGATCAGGTTCTTCACCGCCGGGGTACCGACGAGGATCTCGAGCGCGGCCGCGCGTCCGCCTCCGACCTTCGCCATCAGCATCTGGGAGCACACGCCGAGCAGGGACTCGCTCACCATCGTGCGGATCTGCGCTTGCTGCATGGGCGGAAAGACATCGACGAGCCGATCGACCGTCTTCGCGGCGCTCGAGGTGTGGACCGTCCCGAACACGAGGTGGCCGGTTTCGGCGGCGGTGAGCGCGAGCGAGATCGTCTCGAGATCTCGCAGCTCGCCGACCAGGATGACGTCGGGATCCTCGCGCAGCGCGCTGCGCAG
>JAYVWH010000583.1:0-3569 GCA_043786265.1 Kofleriaceae bacterium
CCGATCGGGCGGCCGACACGGAGCTGCCGGTCTCGATCGAGGAAGCGATCGAGGCACGCATTGCCGCGCTCCAGTCCGACGAGCGCGACCTGCTCGAGAAGGCCGCGGTGTTCGGTAACGTGTTCTGGGTCTCTGCGGTGATCGCACTGACGCGACTCGAGCATTCAGCGCCGCCGCCGAATAACGCTTTGGACATCGAATGGGGTAACGGCGAAGACATCCGCCGGCGCGTCAGCGATCTGATCTCGATCCTCGCGGACCAGGACTACCTGTTGCCGCTCGACGCCGACGACTCGTCGATCCCCGGCGAACAAGAGGTGGTGTTCAAGCACAACCTCGAGCGCGAGCTGATCGTCCGCTCGACGGAGCCCAGCAAGCTCGAGCGCTACTACCTGTCGGCCGCGCAGTGGCTCGAGTCGCGGCTGTCGACGTTGCGCGACGAGCAACTCGAATTCCTCGCCGGTCTTTACGAGCGCGGTGGCGACCGTCGCCGTGCGGCCCGTTGCTACCTGCAGGGCGGCGAGCGCGCGCGCGCCCGGTACTCGCCCGAGGAGTCACGCAACCTCTACGAGAAAGGCCTCGCGATGCTCGGTGAGGCCGACGCGCCGGCCCGGCTCGATGCACTGCACAACCTCGGCGACGTGCTCGAGCAAGCGGGAAAGCCCGAAGAGAGCGAGAAGACGTTCAACAAGATGCTGTCGCTCGCGTGGCGGTACGACAACCTCAACAAGGCGGGCGCCGCGTACAGCCGCCTCGCGCGCGTGCATCGCCGCCTTGGCCGCTACGACCAGGCGATGGAGAACCTGCGTCGCGCGCAGGAGCTGTTCGAGCGCTCGCGCGACGACCGCGGCATCGCGTCGACGGTCGACGAGATGGGGCGCGTGCACTGGCTGCGCGGTGGCTACAGCCAGGCGCTCGAGTTTCATCGCCAGGCGCTCACGATCCGGCGCGCCCTGAACGACCGGCGCTCGATCGCGCTGTCGCTCGCGAACATCGGTCGCGTGCACCACGACAGCGGCAACTTCAAGGCAGCCATCTCGCAGTTCCGGGAAGCTCTCGACCTGCGTCGCGACATCGGAGATCTCGTCGGCATCGTGCAGTCGCTGTGCGATCTCGGCGGCGTTCACGCCGAGGACGGCAATCACACGGCTGCGCTCGAGCTCCTCGGTGAGGCCCGCGCTCTCGCGCAGGAGATCGGCGACAAGCTCGCGCTCGCCGACGTGCTGTCGCGCACCGGCGAGGTCAAGGGTGCGATGGGACGCGGCGGCGAGGCGGTGAAGGATCTGACGGACGCCAAGGCGATCGCCACGAGCCTTGGCGATCGCGTCGCACTCGCGATGACGCACCAGCGACTCGCGCAGGTGCAGCTCGCGCTCGGCAACCTCGAAGCCGCGGACGCCGAGGCCCAGGCGGCGGTGACGATGAGCCAGGCGCTTGGTCTGCGCGCGCACATTGGCTGCGGCTACCGCGTCAAGGCGGAGGTCGCCGCGGCGCTCGGTCAAACGATGCAAGCCGAGGACGATTTCCGCCGTGCGATCGATATCCTCGCGGCGGTCAAGCACGAGGTCGAGCTGGCGCGCGCGTACCAGGGCCTCTCGCAGCTCAAGGAAAGGGCCGGCAACGCCGCCGAGGCGCAGAAACTCCGCGGTCGTGCGACCGATATCTTCACGCGACTGCGCGGCGCGGCGCAGACCGAGTAACGATGACCACCGACGCGCTCGAGCGTCTTGCAGCGTCGGTCCCGCCAAAGGTCCGCGAAGTGTGCACGACGCTCGCGAGTGCAGGGCACCAGGCGGTGATCGTCGGCGGGTGCGTGCGCGATGTGCTGATGAACCGGACCCCGGGCGATTGGGATGTCGCGTCGAGTGCGCATCCCGACGACGTGATGAAGCTGTTCAAGCGCACGGTGCCACAAGGCCTGCAGCACGGCACCGTCAAGGTCCTGATGGGGAAGGGCAAGGAGAACGAGGTCGAAGTCACCACGTTCCGAGGCGAGGGTGCTTACAGCGACGCACGCCGTCCCGACAGCGTCACGTTTGGCGTCCCGCTCGTCGACGATCTCGCCCGACGTGACCTCGTGGTCAACGCGATCGCCTACGACCCCGCGCGCAACGAGATCGTCGATCCGTTCGGCGGTCAGCAGGACATTCTCGCGCGACGACTGCGCGCCGTCGGGACGCCCGTCGATCGGTTCACCGAGGACGGCCTGCGCGTGATGCGCGCGGTGCGGTTCGCAGCGCAGCTGGAGTTCGAGCTCGATCCGGACACCGAGGCCGGTATCCCCCCGGCGCTGCCGTCGCTGAGCAAGGTCTCGCGCGAGCGGGTCTGCGAAGAGCTGCGCAAGCTCCTCGGGTCGCGCGAGCCATCCCGCGGACTGCGGCCTGCTGTGCGCACGGGAATCCTCGCGAACATCCTGCCCGAGCTGGTCCTTCCCGATCTCGATGCGTGGCTCGCACGGATCGATAGGGCCGGCTTTGCCGGCCCGCGCAGCGGCGCCGAAGGCGGCGCGGAGTGGATCGATAGGGCCGGCTTTGCCGGCCCGCGCAGCGGCGCCGAAGGCGGCGCGGAGTGGATCGATCGTGCCGAGCGTGACGTCCGCCTCGCTGCGCTGGTGCTGCCGCTGCCGGCCGCGCAGGCCGTCGACGCGCTGAAGCGCCTCAAGTTCTCCAACGCCGAGGTCGAGCTCGTCGGCCAGCTCCTGCGCATCGCCGGCACCTCGCGGACCAGCGAGATCCAGCTGGTCCGTCACGAGCTGTCGCGCATCGACAAGGCCAAGCGCGCGTTCGCCGTCCAGCTGTGGCGGTCCGAACAAGACGACGCGTTGGTCGCGCTCGGTCGTCAGATCCTCGACGAGAAGCACCCGCTCGGTGCTGGTGACCTCGCGATGAACGGCGGCGACCTCATGCGCGGGCTCGACATGAAGCCTGGACCCGCGATCGGCCGCCTCCTCGAGAGGCTCGTGAACTTCGTGATCGAGGATCCCGCCCGCAATACGCGCGATGCGCTGCTCGCGGAGGCCCGTGTCGCGGAGCTCGAGATCGGACTCGAGGCTCAGGAGTGAGCGAAACGCTCCAGGACTCGCTCGCGCCGGTCCAGCTCACGCAGGGTCGCCCGGAGGCCGCGCTCGCGATGTCCGAGACTCAGCTCGCCTAGTCTGCGATCTGTGACCACGAATCGACGACGACGCTGCGCGAGCCGCGCGCGCCGACGACCACGCGCGATAGCTCGAGCCGTTGGATACGCGCACCGAGATCGACGACGAGGTGCGACGCACGGCGCAGCAAGTTCGCCAGGCCGGTGCGATCCGGATCCGGATCGTCCGAGCGCGACGCGACGACCGTCGCCGCGAGCATCTCCGCGTCGATCACGCGCAGCGGCGCGGGTGCTGCGGCGATCTGCTGCGCGCCTGGCGCATCGAGCACGACCGTCCAGCCGAGTGCAGGGAGCTGGAGAAAAATGACCTTGAGGTCGCGGCCCTGCGGCGGCGCCTCGCGCACGATCACGACGCCCGGATCTGCGTGCGTCGAGGGGCGACCTGCCGCGGCGAGCACCGCGGAGAATGCGCGTCG
>JAYVWH010000584.1:0-1866 GCA_043786265.1 Kofleriaceae bacterium
CGCCGGCCGATCTTGCGTGATTCGACCAAAAACTTCCGCAGCTGTTGCAGCCCGGGCGCGACGAGCGAGCCGTGGAGGTCGAGCGATGCCTCCGCGCGAACCTTGCCGCCGCGCAGCTCGGCGATCTGTGCGTGCGACACACCGGGCGCTCGCGCCGCGTAGCGCTGCGAGTCACCCTCGACCGTCAGCTTCGTCTCCGCGGGCAGCTCGACCACTCGGGCAATCGCGACACGAGTGACAGACGCGGGAGCAGGCGGAACGTTCACACGATCACGCGAAGAGAGCGGCTTCACGCCACCCATCGCTTCGTGGAACAGGGCCTGTTCCTCGGGGGCCAGGACCGGACGCTTCACGCGTGGCCCCGTGGATTTCCCCTTCATCCATCCATTGTGTACTCGCTACACGTGACGCTCGCCAACAAAACGTTGCGATTCGCAACGTGCCGCCATTTTGGGAGTTCTCAACGGGAGCCGCTTGCGGCGTGACCTGCGTCAAGGCACGGTCCGGCCGATGTCGCCGTGCCCACGCGTTGCTTATTTCTGCATGGAGTACGGACTCGATCCAGCCTTCCCGATCTATGCCGGCGGCCTGGGGATCCTCGCCGGGGACCACATGAAGTCCGTCGGTGACCTCCACGTCCCCCTCACCGGCATTGGCCTGCTTTGGGATGAGGGCTACACGCGGCAGCTCGTCGGCTACGGCGGCATCGAGGACCACTATCCGAAGACCTCGCGCGACGCGCTGCGGCGCGTCGACGCAAAAGTGGAAGTCACAGTCCGCGGAAAGAAGGTCTCGTGCTGCTGCGACCTATCACTTCAACGAAGGCCACGCGGTGTTCGCCGGCCTCGAGTTGCTGCGGCGCGAGACCTTCGGCGGTGCGAGCTTTGCCGATCGACTCGAGCGGTTGCGGCCGCATGTAGTCTTCACCACGCACACACCGATGCCGGCGGGCAACGAGGTCCACGAGCTTGAGCTGATGCGCAAGCCGCGGGACCTCGCTGGTAAGTCTCTCGTGACCAAGCTCGTCGACGCGTCGAAAAAGTATCCCGGCAAAGTGATCTTTCTCGAGAACTACGACATGAAGCTCGGCGCGATGCTCACGCGCGGCGCGGACATCTGGCTCAACAACCCACGCCGGCCCCTCGAGGCCTCGGGCACCAGCGGCATGAAGGCGGCGATGAACGGCGTCCCCAACGTCTCGATCCTCGACGGCTGGTGGCCCGAGGGCTGCAAGCACGGCGTCACCGGATGGAAGATCGGCGATCCGGATCCCAAGGACGATCCGTTCGACGAGAAGGACGAAGCCCGCGTCGATCTCCGCGATCGCGAGCTGCTGCATCAGGTGCTCCAGTCCGAGGTCCTGCCGGCTTACCGCAAGCGCGATGCGTGGATCTCGGTGATGCGCGCATCGATCGCGATGTCGCAGTGGCGGTTCTCCTCCGATCGCATGGTCGAGGAGTATGTCAACCGCGTGTATACGACCGCCTAGTCGGGGCGATACAGCACCTGGCGTCGCTTACCGCGCCACTCGAGCACGAGGAAGTCGCCGACGCTTTCGCCGGTCGCCTCGTCGAGGCTTCGTTGCGGTGTTGCGATCAAGCACGGATGTGGGGCTGCATCGACGGCGCGCTCGATGAAGTGCCAGTGCGACTGTTCGCGCTCGCCGGTCACCACGTAGGTGTCGTCGAAGCTCCAGCTCGGTGCACCTGCGCACGCGATCGTGCCGCCGCTCGGGTTGCGCACGGTCACGCGACGTCGGTAGGTGGCGTCGATCTGCTGCGCACTACCTGCGACCTGCCACCACTCGGCTTCTTCGCGCACGTTCCGATCGTCGTCGTACGAGCGCGTCTCCCAGCGCCACGCACC
>JAYVWH010000585.1:0-1897 GCA_043786265.1 Kofleriaceae bacterium
AGTCGACCGGTTCCTCGTCGCTGCTCAGCAGATCGTCCGGCGCCGGATCGACGACCCGGTTGTCCTTGACCAGCGACTGCGCATCGCCACCGAAGTCCCCCGCGTCTGGGCGTGCGGCGCGATCGGAAGCGGGCTCGTCGGCGGCACCGGCATCGGGGGTAGCGCTCGGCTGCGAGAAGTCGATCGGCTCGCCCGGATCGGGCATGTCATCCGGCGCAGGATCGACGGTGTTGCTGCCAGCGCGAGAGCCTTGCGGGATCGTAAGATCGCGCGAGTCGTCGACGATCGGCTCGAGACGCTGCATCGCGGTCGAGCGGTCGTCCTTGATGCTCTCGATCAGCTTGGTCACCTTGCCGACGGTCGCCGGATCGATGCCCTTGATGATCACAGGCATACCGTTGTTGTTCGCGGCGATCACGACCTCGCTGACCGCGAACGGGGTCGATGCGACGACACCGGGCACCTTGTCGATGCGATCCTTGATCTCGCGCCAGTTCGTGATCTCGCCGGACTCCGCCGTCACCTGGATGTGCGCGTTGGAGCCAAGGATCTTCTGGCGCAGGTCGGTCTCGAATCCGCTCATGACGCTGAGGACGCAGATCAGGGCTGCCGTTCCGATCCACACGCCGACGATCGGCACCGTCGTGAAGAACGAGAACACGAAGCGCAAGAGACCGATGATGATGGAGAAGTAGAGCAGCGCGAACCCGGCGATCATTGCGATCAACACCACGCGCGCGATGATGTTGAACGTCTCCGGCTCGAGCCCGAGCGGGTTCCAAAACCGCAGGATCGTCTGCCACAACATCATGCTCATCGCCGCGGCGAACAGCGCGACGAAGAACACCGCGAGCACGACGCGGCTGACCTTGTGGTGGCGCGCCATCAGGTAGCGCCACGCAACGAACGTGCGGAAGCCAAAGCCCATCGAGATGTCGTTGCGCTTGTGCTGCGCGCTGTTCGGCTTGACGAGCCCGGTCTGCGCGTTCATCAGCTGCAGAGTGCCGACGACGAACGCGACGTAGCCGACGATGAATGGGCCGAACGCGAAGACGTACTTCTCGGCGTGCTTGCCGAGCGTCTTGCGCGTTGCATAGGTGATCGCGAGGCCAGCAACGATGCCGATGATCCCGACGATGACGCCGATCCAGCCGCGGAGTAGGCGGCCGCGGTGAGTCGCCCGCACGAGATCGGCGTCGGCGCTCTCGGTCATGCCACCCGATGCCAGGATGTGGACCAGACCCGTTGCTGCGATCGCGATCCCGACCCCGATGAGGGTGCCGACCATCAGGACGCCAAACAGCGACATCATCGCATCGCCGAATCCGACGATCACCACCACACCGGCAACCGTGAGCAGTGCGCCCAGCGTCGTCTCGATCTGCCCGCGCCGGCGCTGCTCCTGCCGTTTGCGGACGCGATCCTGCGCGTGCGCTTCGTCAGCGAGGTCAGAGCCTGGTGTCTCGGGTTCGGCCACTCGTTACTCCGGTCGCATCAGCGGAAACAGGATGACGTCGCGAATCGACGACTGCCCGGTGAGTAGCATTGCGAGGCGATCGATGCCGATGCCCTCGCCCGCGGCCGGTGGCATGCCAACCTCTAGCGCGCGGCAGTAGTCCTCGTCGTAGTCCATCGTCTCGGCAGCGCCGACTGCTTTGGCGGTCACCTGGGCCTGGAATCGGGATCGCTGATCGTCGGGGTCGTTGAGCTCGGAGAAGCCGTTCGCGATCTCCTTGCCACATACGAACAGCTCGAACCGATCGCAAAATGCCGGGTCCTTGTCGTTCTTGCGCGCGAGCGGCGACACCGCGAGCGGGAACTGCGTCAGGAACGTCGGCTGCACGAGCTTGGCCTCGGCGGTCGCCTCGAAGATGAGGTAGCCGATATGCCCGGCGCG
>JAYVWH010000586.1:0-3857 GCA_043786265.1 Kofleriaceae bacterium
GGCGTGCAGGGCCACCACCTCGTCGTCGGTGATCGCCGAGGTCAGGCGGAACAGCGACTGCCGCGCGGCGTGCAGGATCTCGTCGGAGTACGCGGTGCCGATCCCGTCGAACAGCGTCGGATCGGTGAGCGCGCGCTTGACCGTGTGGCGCTCGCTGCGGAGGCGTTCGGCGAACTGGGCCACCGTCGCCGTCATCACGTCGAGCCCACCGCGATCGAACTCCGCGAGGCCGGCGCGCCCCTGCACGAGGTGTATCGATGCGCGCTTCTTCGGCGAGGCTTCGGTGAAGATCAGCGTCCCGTTCGGAAAGTCGAAAGCGGCGAGCCCGATCTTGCCAGGCACTTTTTCACCGCGCTTCTTCCAGCGCAGGCGGCCCGCGACCATCAAGTGAATGACGATGAACTTGTCGTCGGCGAGGCCAATCACGATCCGCTTGCCGAGCCGCTCGATTGTCTGGACCGTGCAGCCCTTCAGCTCTGCCGGTGCGGGCGACACCGTGCGCAGCACGAACGGGCTCACAATCCGCATACCCTCGAGCGGCTGCCCGATCGTCAGCGCGGCGAGGCGCTCGACGTAGACGGTGACATCCGGCAGCTCGGGCACGGACGCAGTGTATCGCTGTCAGAGCGACGGTGGCTGATCGGTCGGGGGCACGTCGACGCCGTCCAAGTTGAAGTTCTTGCGGAACATCCAGTCGCGGACGTTCGGCTGGCCCAGCGTCCAGATGATGAACGCCGGGACGGCGATTCCGAAGAAGCCCCAGATCGCCATGGTGCTCCCGGCAACGTGGACATTGCTGCTCGCCGCGGCCATCAGGACCACGTTCATGAGGATCTGGATCGCCGCGAGGCCGCGCATGAAGTTCCGCACGCCGTCGTTACCGACGAGGATGCCGACCAGCAGCGCCCCGCCGATCGCAGCCGAGAGCAAGCTCCCCGAGACGGCGTTCAGCACCACGCCGAGTCCCTGAAAGAGCACTACGACCATCAACGTCCCTGGCATGCTCTTACTCGCCATCCCTCATCCTACGCGGAGCGCGAGAGAGTTACTTCTTCTTGGACGCGGCCTTCTTCTTCGGGGCCGCCTCTTCCTTGTCGGCGGCAACCGCGGCGATCGCGGGCTTGCGGTCGTCGCTCTTGCTCATGCCGAGGCTCGCCTTGAGAGCCTCCATGAGATCGATGACCTTGCCGGCCGGCGCCTCGGGCGCCATCGTGATCTCCTGGCCTTCGACCTTCTGGTTGATCAGCTGCATCATCCGCTCCTGGACCTCGTCCTTGTACTTCTCGGGAGCGAACGTCTCAGCCGCGATCTGCTGGATGATCTGCTTGGCGAGGCCAATCTCGGCGGGCTTGAGATCAGGCAGCGCCGGCAGCGGGACCTCGCTCCACGGCTTGACCTCGGCGGCATACCGCAGCTGATGGATGATCAGACCCTCGTGGAACGGCCGCACGCACACGATGTATTGCTTGCCGCGCGCCGAGTAGCTCGCGATGCCGACGAGGCCTGTCTCGACCATCGCGTCGCGGATGAGCTTGTAGGCGCGTTCGCCACCCTTGTCCGGGCCCAGGTAGTAGCTCTTCTCGACAAACAGCGGGTCGACGGCGGAGGCCGGTACGAATTCTTCGAGGGCGATGGTCTGGGTCGCAACGGCGTCGAGAGCTTTCAACTCATCGGGCGAGAACACGACATACTGTCCCTTGGCGTGCTCGTACCCCTTCACCGTGTGCTCGCGATCGACGACCTCGTTGCACTTCGTGCAGATGTACTGCTGCTTGAGACGCGCGCCGTCGGCGTCGTGCAGCATGTTGAAATGGATGTCCCCACCCGACTCGTTCGTCGTGTAGAGCTTGGTCGGAATGGACACCAGGCCGAACGAGATCGTGGCGGTGCCGATAGAACGAGCGGGCATGAAATAAATTGTACCGGGCCCTCGTGAGCGATCCTAAAGACGAACAGCCAGACTCGGGTCTCGATGCGTATCGCGCCAAGCGCGATGGCGGGGTCACACCTGAACCCATGGCCAGCACGGTGCCGGCAAGTGCCCGTGGTCCCCGGATGTTTGTCGTCCACCAGCACGACGCGACCCGGATGCACTGGGATCTGCGCCTGGAGATCGACGGGGTGCTGTGCAGCTGGGCGGTCCCCAAGGAGCCCTCGATGGACCCCGACGACAAGCGTCTGGCGGTCAAGGTCGAGAACCATCCGCTCGAGTACGTGCACTTCGAAGCGGTGATTCCCGCAGGCAACTACGGCGCGGGCCCGATGATCGCGTGGGATCGCGGCTTGTTCCGGCCGTTGATCGATCCGGCGCAAGGGATGCTCGACGGCGAGATCAAGTTCGAGCTCTACGGCTACAAGCTGCACGGCGGGTTCACACTCGTGCACACCGGCAAGGGCACGCGCGGCAAGAACTCCGGCCGCGGCAGCAACGACTGGCTGCTGATCAAGAAGCGCGACACGCCGGCGGAGCAGTTCCTCGCGCGAGGCCGGCCGCTATCGGATCGCTCGGTGCTCTCGGGGCTCACGATCGACGAGCTGGATGCGCGCGCCCCCCGGCACCAGGAGGTGCTGCAGGCGCTCGCTGCGGCGAAGGTCCCGAGGAAGGTCGTTGGCAACGTCGAGCCGATGCTGTGCCAGACCGCAGATGCCGCATTCTCGTCGAGTGACTGGCTCTACGAGCTCAAGTACGACGGGTTCCGCATGCTCGGTTACGGCGGCGCCGGTCAGGCCAAGCTGCGCTATCGCTCGGGGCTCGATCCGACGGATCGTTACCCGGAGATCACGAGTGCAATCCGTGCGCTGCCGATTGCCGACCTGATCCTCGACGGAGAGATCGTCGCGCTCGATGTCGAGGGGAAGCCAGATTTTCACAAGCTGTCCTTCCGCGGCCAGATGCATCGCACGTCCGAGATCCAGCGCGCCGCGCTCGCATCACCGGTGACGTACATCGTGTTCGACCTGCTCGCTGCCGGCGGTCACGATCTGCGCTCGCTGCCGCTCGTCGAGCGCAAGGCGACGCTGCAACGGATCCTCCCCGACCTCGGGCCCCTGCGGTTCTCCGAGCACATCGAGCAGCACGGCGAGGCGCTCCTCGATCAAGTGGTCGCGCGCGGCATGGAGGGCGTCGTCGCGAAGAAGGCGAATTCGCCATATCGCAGCAAGCGGTCGCCCGACTGGCTGAAGATGAAGAAGGATCCGGAGGCCGACTTCGCGGTGTGCGGCTTCACCGCGCCGAAGGGCTCGCGCACCGGACTCGGCGCGCTGCACCTCTGCGTGCGCGTCGACAGCCAGTGGGTGTGGGCCGGGAAGGTCGGCAGTGGCCTCGACGACAAGCTGCTCGCCGAGCTGACCAAGGAACTGTCGGCAAAGCCGCGCTGGAAGCCGACGTTCCCGCGCCCGGAGGCGAGCGGCGATGCGCTGTGGATCGAGCCCGACCTGGTCGTGCAGGTGCGCTACCGCGAGTGGCCCGAGGACTCGGCGCTGCGCTTTCCGGTGTTCGAGCGGCTGCGGCGCGACAAGCGCGCGATCGATTGCGAGATGCCGATGCGCCGCACCGGCGAGGCCGCCGCAGCACCCGCACCCGGCGCGACAAAGGAGCCCGGCCCCGGCGATTCGCTCGAGCTCGTCGTCGACTCGCAGACGCGAGAGCTGCGCCTCAGCAATCCAAAAAAAGTCTTCTGGAAAGACGAGGGCATCACCAAGGGCGACCTCATCGAGTACTACCGCTCGATCTCGCCGTGGCTCCTGCCCTATCTCAAGGACCGCCCGACGGTGCTCCATCGCTACCCCGACGGTATCGACGGCGACATGTTCTATCAAAAGGACATGCCTGACTGGTCACCGCCGTGGCTGCGCAC
>JAYVWH010000587.1:0-3959 GCA_043786265.1 Kofleriaceae bacterium
GATCACTACTTCACCGATCCAGTTGCGTGGCTCTCGAGCGCCGGCAAGGCGCTGAAGCCCGGCGGGCGGATCGTGGTGTCGAACCGCATCTATCACAAGGCGCAGTCGATGGCCGCGGCGAAGAAAGCCGGGCTCGTCCTGCTGAGCGACACGGCGCCGATGCCCAGTCACTTCATCGCCGTGTTCGTGACCGAGGGTACAAAATGACGAACCACTCTGTTCTGCTTGCAGCGCTCGCGACCCTCGCGAGCTGCGGGGACGACACCTCGGGCAACGCCGATGTCCTGTGGATCGCACCCGATGGAGTCGAGACGCGGCTCAAGCTCGTCGAGGCGCGACCGTCGCCGTTTTGAGCACCTGGAGTGGGGGCCGGTGGCTCCCTCGAAGCAGCATACGAGCTGCACGCGAGCGTGCCGGCGGGCACGTATCACTGCATCATCGATTCGATCATCATCCGGCCTGTCGATGTCACGTATGACCTGATCTGGCGTCGCGACACTACCGACATGGTGCTCGCGACATGGAACGAACACTTCGAGCCGCTGCCCGGCGCGAACTTCGATGCGCAGGCGTACGAGAAGGATGTCGACGCGCCGGCGATCGACTTCGCGCCCGGAGACAAGCTCGTGTTCCGCTACTCGGGATCGAACACGACCTCGGGGGAGGCGTACATCCCCAACGGTGACGGCTCCCTCGCCAACGGGCGCATCCCGAGCTTCACGCTGCCTTAGTCCGCCTCGACGTAGTCGAGGTCGACGCCGAACGTCTCCTGGACGGCCATCATCCCGAGCACGGCGACGCCGAGGGAGACCACGCCGACCGCGGCGGCAGCACCGACAAATCCGAGCCGCGCGATCAGCTGCTCGAAGCCGATCGTCAGTAGCACGACGGAGCCGCGCACGAAGTTTGGCGTCGTCGTCGCGACGGTGGCGCGCAGGTTCGTGCCGAACTGTTCCGCTGCGACGGTGACAAACACCGCCCAGTAGCCGGACGGGGGTGCTGCGCGGTCCGGCAAAGCCGGTCCTTGCGATCGACTGCGCACCCCTCCGGGGGTGCTGCGCGGTCCGGCAAAGCCGGTCCTTGCGGTCGCTGCATCCGGAGGGGTTATAACCTCTCCATGAAGCAGGTGGCCTTGGTCCTGACCGTGATGGTTGCGCTGGCGGCGCATGCGGTGGCCGGTGAGCAGCGTGCGTGGGTGAAGGACGTGCCGGATGCCGCGACCTGGAAGCGCTACTCCAAGCAGCTGGGTAGCGACGAGTTCGGCAAGGCGGTGATCGACGTCAAGACGAACGCGATCTACTTCATCGACGTGAATCTATTCAACCTGCACGCGGACTTCGTGCTCGGCGTGCTCCTCAAGCAGGCGTGGACCGCGGAGAACATTCGCGCCTACAACAAGAACTACGAGAAGGTGAAGCCGAACTTCATCCTCTGCTACCTCACGCACCACTTGAAGGTGGACAAGTGGACGTTCTCGTTCTGGGAGGGAGACAAGATCTCGCCCGATGACATCAACCGCGTGTTCAAGCGCTTCAACGACACGTTCTGGCAAAAGAACCTGCCGTGGCGGCCGGACTCCCCGGCGCAGATCAAGCTGATCCCCGAGGTTCAGAAGCGCGGCATCAAGACGATCACGAACGACGACATCTACAAGGCCGCCGACTTCCAGGCGTTCAATCGCGGCAAGGCCGTCGGCACGCTGCGCGTGGTGCCGCTCGGCACTGCGTTCGAATCGCTCGCGTTCGATCGCACGGACATCGTGCTCCTCCAGGAGAGCTACCCGGACATCACGCCGGTCGCTGGCATCATCGCCGCGCAGTTCTCGACGCCGCTGTCGCACGTCAACCTGCGCGCAGGTGCGTGGGGCATCCCCAATGCAGGCGACAAGAAGGCGCGAGAGAAATACGCGAAGCTCGACGGCAAGATCGTCTACTTCGAGGTCACCGACACCGCGATCACCGTGCGCGAGGCGACCGAGGCCGAGCGCAAGGAGCTCGAGACCCGGGTGTTCACGGCCAAGCACGTCGAGCTGCCCGCGGCGAACACGGAGTCGGGACGCCTCGCGATGCTGTCGCGAATGCGCGGCAAGGACGTCGTGATGTACGGCACCAAGGCCTCGAACCTCGGCGAGATCGTCACGGCGAATCTCGAAGGCGTGAACGTCCCCTCGGGATTCGGTGTCCCGTTCTCCTACTACGTGCGGCATATCCAGAAGGCGGGCATCGACAAGCAGATCGACGCGATGCTCGAGGATCCGAAGTTCGGAACCGACGCGCAGTGGCGGCGCGCCTCGCTCGAAGCGATTCGTAAGGCAATCCAGGACGCCCCGATCGACGCGGCGGCGCTCGACATGATCTACAAGCGAATCCGGATCAAGCTCGGCGGCCGCGGCGTGTTCGTCCGCAGCTCGTCCAACTCGGAGGATCTGCCCGGCTTCAACGGGGCGGGCCTCTATGACACCGTCGGCAACGTGGTCGGCAAGGAAGCGCTCGGCAATGCGCTCAAGTTCGTGTGGGCGTCGCTGTGGAACCTGCGTGCCGTCGACGAGCGCAGCGCGTTTGGTGTCGATCATCGACAGGCCTTCATGGCGGTGCTCGTCCAGATCGGCGTCAAGGCGACGGCGGCCGGTGTGCTCGTCACGAAGAATCTGTGGGACTCGTCCGATGACCGCTCGTTCACCATCAACTCCAAGTGGGGCCTCGGTGAGCGGGTCGTGCAGGGTCAGCGGATGCCCGAGCAGATCGTGTTCGATCCGGGCAATGATGGCACCAAGATCATCTCGCGCGCAGATGATCCGATCATGCTGATCTTCGACGAGAAGGGCGGAACCAAAGAGGTGCCGGTTCCCGCCGGTGCCGGCGTGATTCTGACCGAGGAACGTGCGAAGAAACTGTCCACGATGGTCCAGAAGTTCCAGCCCGTCTTCACGCACGGCCAGCCGCTCGATGTCGAGTGGGTGCTCGAGGGTGAAGAAGTCTGGATCGTGCAGGCCCGTCCGTTCGTGAGGTCGTGATGTACAAGCTCCTTGCACTGTCACTGCTCGCCGCGTGCGAGCTCCAGCCCGCGCCGCCCAAGCCTGCGCCGGCGCCTGCAGTAGTCCCTGCCCCGGCCCCGACGCCGCCACCGCCGATGCCTGTCGCCCCGCCGCCGGAGCAAGGCTCCGGATCGGGTCTCGGTTCCGGCTCGGGTGCGGCGAAGCCGAGGATCGAGATCACGCCCGCCTGTCTCGAGGTCGCAAACCACGTCGCCGAGGTCGTCATCGCAAGCGCCGAGCCGGCGCAACGCACCGTGTTCGAGGCGGAGCGCGATCGCATCGTGCGCAGCAGCGGCGAGGTGTGCACCACCCAGGCGTGGTCAGTGGATGCAAACAAGTGCTACCTGGCCGCGGGGACGCAGGCCGCGCTCAAGGCGTGCGAAGCGAAGTTCCCGCCGCCGCCGCAGCCGCCGCAGACGCGCCAGCTGGTCCCGACGACCGGTGTAGCGAGCCCGCCTTCGCAGCCCGGTATGCGCGCTGAGCCCGGTACGCCCGTGACTCCAAATTCCGCCGCGCCTCGCGCAGGTGCGGGCTCCGCAGCGCCGCGTGCAGGTGCGGGCTCTGCCGCGCCGCCGCGAGCAGTTTCCGGCGCTCCCCACTGAGGCTTCCTCCCGCTCGCCACTGAGCAAGTCCGGTGAGGACGGCAGCGTTACGTGGCGCCGGCCGGCCGAGCCCTTGCCGGCGTGCCACACGCGGTCAAGGGTCAGTGCACAACTTCTACTACTTATAAGAGTTCTGGGAGTTGTGCCCAGCCCTCCACTCGTCCACGCCGAAGTGACGACGACAACGACTGAGGACAGCTCCCAGAACACATGCGCTGACCCTAAGTACAGCGCACCGGAAGTTAGTGATCAGTCCGTGCTCGTGCCACGTACTCGTGCTCGTGCTCGTGCTCGTCCACGATCTCTACGCTTCCTCTGCGATC
>JAYVWH010000588.1:0-4394 GCA_043786265.1 Kofleriaceae bacterium
AGGAGAAGCTCGAGGAAGACGGCAGCGAGGGCAAGAAGAAGAAGGTCAAGGAAGCCACCAAGGCCAACCGCGCGCAGATGTTCGAGGAGCTCTCGGACCTCCGCCTCAACAAGCCGACCGTCGATCGCATCGTCGCCCAGCTGAAGAACCTGATCATCAAGCTCGACAAGGCCGAGAGCGAGACTCGCGAGTGCGAGCGTCGCGCGTCGATGCCGGCGAGCGAGATCCGCAAGACGCTGCGCGAGATGCGCGCGAACCCGGCGCGGGCGCGCGCAGTCGGCAAGAAGACCATGATGACGGTCGCCGACTTCGAAGAGATGGAGGAGATGATCAAGTCGGCGATGCGCAAGGTCGCCGTGACCGAGCAAGAGGCGCGCTCGACGGCGCCCGAGCTGCGCTCGACGTTCCGTGACCTTCACGAGGGCGAGCGCATGGCCGACCGTGCGAAGTCCGAGCTCGTCGAGGCGAACCTTCGCCTCGTCGTGTCGATCGCGAAGAAGTACACGAACCGCGGCCTGCAGTTCCTGGATCTGATCCAGGAGGGCAACATCGGCCTGATGAAGGCGGTCGACAAGTTCGAGTACAAGCGTGGTTACAAGTTCTCGACCTACGCGACGTGGTGGATCCGCCAGGCGATCACTCGTGCGATCGCCGACCAGGCCCGCACGATCCGCATCCCGGTCCACATGATCGAGACGATCAACAAGCTCGTCCGTACGACGCGCTACCTCGTTCAGGAGCTCGGCCGCGAGCCGACCCCGGAAGAGATCGCCGAGCGCATGGAGCTGCCGCTCGACAAGGTCCGCAAGGTCCTCAAGATCGCGAAGGAGCCGATCTCGCTCGAGACCCCGATCGGCGAGGAGGAGGACAGCCACCTCGGTGACTTCATCGAGGACAAGTCGATCATCTCGCCGAGCGAGAGCGTCATCAGCGTCAACCTCGCGGATCAGACCCGCAAGGTCCTCGCGACGCTCACCCCGCGCGAGGAGAAGGTCCTCCGCATGCGCTTTGGTATCGGCGAGAAGTCCGACCACACCCTCGAGGAGGTTGGTCAGGACTTCGAAGTGACGCGCGAGCGCATCCGCCAGATCGAGGCGAAGGCCCTCCGCAAGCTGCGCCACCCGTCGCGCAGCAAGCGCCTCAAGGCCTTCGTAGAGAACTAGTCCTCACGCTCGCAACGACCCGGCGCCCCTCGCGGGGGCGCCGTTTTTGGTTTCGGCGTTTGTGACCGCCACATGGTTCAGGGCAGACTAGCCGCCCATGCGGTCCCTAGCGGTGATGGTCCTTCTCGGTGCGTGTGTGTCCTCCAACGCAGTCGTGTGTGACGACGGGCGTGTTTGCCCGTCGACCAAGCTGTGCGACGACACGCACAAGCTGTGCGTGAACGAGCAGCAGCTCGCGGACTGCAAGGACCAGGCAGACCGTACGGAATGCGCGCTCAAGGACGACAACGATGTCGAGACGCCCGGCACCTGCCACGAAGGCGTGTGTCTCGAAGCATTCTGCGGCAACGGCCGCCTCGACCTGGTCGAGCTCGAGACCTGCGACGACGGCCAGACGCTCGCCGGCGATGGCTGCTCGGTCGACTGCCAATCAAAGGAGGTCTGCGGCAACGGCATCACCGATCTCATCAACCCATCCCACGTGCCGGAGCAATGTGACGACGCGAACCAGCTCAGCCACGACGGCTGTGCGGATACGTGCATCGCCGAGACATTGAGTTGGACCCCGACGGGGACACCACTGCCACAGCACTCGGGCCACGCGACGTACGACGTTGCCCGGAACACGGTGCTCGTGATGGGCGGATACACAGGGAACACGCTGTTCACCAGCTCGTCGACCGAGACGACCGAGTGGAACGGGATCTGGCGAGGGAACATCGTCACGCCTCCACCCACACTCATGAACCAGACCGGCCTCGCGTACGACCTCGAACATCGACACAGCGTCCGCTACGGTGGCGAAGGCACCACGGGCCCCAGCGGCGAGACATGGTCGTGGGATGGCGTGAGATGGACCCGAGGGCCTGATGGTCCAAAGCGCAGTGCGCATGCCATGGCCTACGATCCCAAGCGCAAGCGTGTCGTGGTGTTCGGAGGCCGGGACCAGACGGCCGGTTCGGTCGACACCACGCTCGAGCTCGATGGAACGACCTGGAACGTTGTGACGCCGACGGTGAAGCCCGCCGCGCGAGTCGACGCGTTGATGACGTACGACGCCAAGCGCGGCAAGCTCGTCATGATCGGCGGCGGTGGCGCGAGCGAACCGAATGGCGCGGTCTGGGAGTACGACGGCACGTGGACGCGCAAGGATCCCGCCGGCGTCACGCCCATCTACAGGAGCGGCATGGCGATGGCCTACGACCCCGTCAGCACACACGTGATGCTGTACGGCGGCAGCGCCTCGCCGGTTACCGACGAGCAATGGATGTGGAATGGCACAACATGGACTCAGTTCCTGGGCGCGAGACCCTCCGCCCGCCGCGACGCGGTGCTCGCGTACGCAGGCGGCGGACGAATGCTGTTGTTCGGCGGCCGCAATGCTGGCTCGGGCGGCCCCGCCACGGTGCTCTCCGACACGTGGATGTGGGACGGCGCGGCATGGTCGCAGGTGCTCGATCCAACACCTCTCGCATTCTCGGTCGCGGTCACCGCTTTCGAAGAGGGCAAGGAGCTGCGCTATGGAGGTGGAACCAGCGCGAGCATCTTCACGAATGAAGTATGGGAGCGCACCCGAAAAGGGTGGAAGCAGTTCGTGACCGGCAACGATCCACCGGTGCGTCAGTTTCCCGGCATGGTCTACGACAGCGCGCGCAAGCAGTTCGTGCTGTTCGGCGGCGGCCTTGCGAACAACACCGCGGATAACACGCTGTACCGGCGGGCCGGATCGGTGTGGTCGGCCGTTCCGCCCGTCAATGCGCCCGCCGGGCGCGTGCTTCCCATCATGGCGTACGACGCCGCGCGGAGAAAAACGATCGTGTACGGCGGCGTGGACGCGAGCTTCACTCCGATCCCCGATATGTGGAGCTGGGACGGCGCCGCGTGGGCGTCGGTCACGCCCGCTCACCTCCCGCCCGCGACTCACGGTGCCGCGGCGGGCTACGACCCGATCCGCGAGCAGGTCGTGATCTTCGGCGGTGGAAACGTCGCTAACCGTCCGGTGGACCAGACGTGGGTTTGGGACGGAGTGGACTGGTTCGACGCGACGCCCGCGACGAGCCCAGCGCCGGTGCTGTTCGCGCAGCTCGTATGGAATCCCGCGCGACGTGCTCTCACGCTCGCCGGTCCTGGGTTCAGCTTTCTCGATCAGACGTTCGAGACGTGGGAGTGGGTGGGCGCGGCTACCTCCCCACCGAGCGGAACGTGGCGGCGCGTCGAGACGAGCACGCGTCCGAGCAACCGAATCGCTGCGACGGTTGCCGCGTTGATCGACGGCACCGGGATCGACGTGAACAACGGACTCGCGTCCGACGGCACCGTCCGCCGCGACGGGCTCGAGCTCGTATCGCGAGGCCCCGTCGCGAGCGATTCGTGCCTGCTACCATTCGACGCCGATGGAGACTCCCTGATCGGCTGTGCGGATCCAGATTGCTGGCCGACGTGCTCGCCGGCCTGCCCGCCCGGTGTGACGTGCCCCGCCACTGCGCCGAAGTGCGGCGACGGCGTGTGCAGCGCAGGAGTCGAAACCTGCCAGACGTGCGCAGGGGACTGCACCTGCTCGGCCCCGATCTGCGGCGACTTCGTGTGCGACCCCGGAGAGACGCAATGCCCGGGCGATTGCTAGCGACAGGCTAGACTAGAGCGCCGGGCGCGCCCCGCCCCGTCGAGAAATATCACCTGCGCGCGGCTGGGACGCTGCTCGTCGTCCACCTCATCGCACTGACGGTCAGCCTGGTCCAGGAGGCGTACGGCTATGACGGTCACGTCGCGGCGATCACGAGCTTCTCGGTCGAGGCGTTTGCAGTCGTCATGCTCAGCGTCACGCTCCTGAGGCCGAAAAAACGCGAATCCGGCTGGCGAGGTCGCGCTTGGCGGTCTCCATGCGCTGGTGGCGACGCAGCGCGGTAGTCAACCGTCCTACCCCGGCGCCATCACCTCCCTCGAAAATCAGCTGGCAGTTCAGAGGTCGGCACGTCACGATGGTGAACGATGCTGCACGCGGTCGAAGCTCCTATTCTAAAGACGGCAGTGTTTGGTGCCGCGGTCCTCGCGGTGACATTGGCCTTCGCGCCGGCCAAGATGGCCGAGCACCACGCAACGGTCCAGCGCCTCGAGCTCCACGCCCCCGTGGTAGAGCGCGCGCTGTATCTGACCGCATGGGACAAGGGCGATGTCGTGATCACGCTGCGCGATGGCGTCGCGCGCCCGTTCACGTTCCAGACCCATGCGTTC